>JAISOY010000142.1 GCA_031275285.1 Bacteroidales bacterium
TATAAAGTTATAAAGTTATAAAGTTATAAAGTTATAAAGTTATAAAGTTATAAAGTTATAAAGTTATAAAGTTATAAAGTTATAAAGTTATAAAGTTAGGGGGATATTTATACAATTAAAAATGATCAAGCATTATCTGAAAACAGCTTTTCGTAATTTGTGGAAATATAAAACACAGTCCGTTATCAGCATTATAGGATTGGCATTGGGAATATCATTTTTTACTATTGGTTATCAATGGCTGAAATATGAAACTTCGTATGATGACTTTCATCTAAATTCTGAACGAATATATAAAATATACGCCATTGATAAGAAAACCGGAAAAAAACAGAATCATTTGCCGCTGGTTTTGGCAAAAAAATTAGAAAAGGAATTTCCTGAAGTGGAGAATGTAACTGTGTATTTTAATCAGTATATGATACCGATGTTTTGGGGTGATAAAGACCTCGGATATCCGGAATTCCGGTTTGTCGATGAACAGTTTTTTAATTTTTTTCCGCCAATAATAATCAAAGGACAAACTGACCATTTGCTAGCGTCTTCCGGGAATTTAATCGTTACCGAAGATTTTACCCGTAAATACTGGTCTTCTCCGGAGGAGGCCATTGGAAATGTTTTTACCGGAGGTTTCGGAAGAGCCAAAATTCAGTTTACCATTGTGGCGGTAATGGCTAATCCTCCTGTAAATTCGAAATTTCAGGGTGAAGGATTTACTCCTGATGTATATAACAGAATGTTTAATAGTCAAGTTTCTCCAGACAGAGAGTGGTTTCAGATGTATCAGGAAATTTATGTTTTGTTACATAAATCGGTCGAAGTAAAAACTTTCGAACAAAAATTGCGCAATTATGCCATTGATAACGGATATAACAAGGATCTGATATTGCAGGTTGCCAACATTTCGGAAGCCCGATATCTGATAGGTTCCGACTTGTCCTTCAATATCAGTTATATTTACACGTTTGTCGGAGCAGGCCTTTTATTAATGTTCTGTGCCTTATTTAATTTCCTGAATCTCTATATCAATCGGATGTTGCAGCGAAGCAGGGAAATAAAATTGCGGAAAACAGTAGGTGCAGATAATTCTGCAGTTATAAAATTATTCCAGATAGAATTAATTGTCCAATTATTATTGACTTTTGCTTTGGGGATAGTTTTACTGATAAGCGTAATCCCAATTTTTGAACAGAAATTCGAAACTCAAATCATCAAATCAGAGTTGATCACTAACAATCTGATAGTGTCGGTTGTCACGTTTGCCATTATCTTTATATTCTGTCTATTGTCCGAATTGAAGTTTGCGCGTTTTTCCAGATTGACACAATCATCCGGCAGAACAGCGAATTATAAATCATTACGAAACGTTAGTATCTGTATTCAACTGGCTATTTGTGTTTTCTTTATTATGTCTGCTTTCATATTCTTCCGGCAAGTGTCATTGATGAATCATTTCGACTGGGGATTTAATTCGAAAGGCTTGATAAAATTTACAATGAACTGGACCATGAAGGAACGCGAAAATATTACAAAAGACATAGCCCAACTCCCATTAGTAAAATATTTTACCGGAACGGATCTTTTCCAGATAAGCAAGGAACCTACTTTTACAGAGACCTATCCGGAAATGGACGGGAAGGAGATTGAACAGCCATTGCTTCTTTTTAATGTGGACGAAGATTTTATAAACACATTTGAGATTCCTCTCATTGAAGGACGCGGATTGGAAGAAGGCGATCTCAGAAAATTTGGACGTGTGAAAGGCATATTGGACCAGATATCGAATACCAAAGTACTTGTAACCGAAAATTTTGCCAAACTACTGAATAAGGAAAATATAATAGGAGAAGTTATCAGAGTGCCGGAAAATACAGTTGTGAGCGATGGCCGCAAAGAAAAGCAAAATGTAGAGATTGTCGGTATTGTAAAAGACTTTCATACCTCAAGCCTGCAAAACGAAACTTTTCCGGTTATACTACAACCTATACCAGGCAGATGGAGGGGAAACCATAATTATATAAAAGTGGATGAAGGAAGGGAACGGGAAGCCATTGCTGCAATGGAACGGATATTTGCAAAATACGATACCGACATATCTGAAACTCCAATCGAGCTTGTTGACGATATCCTTTATAGAATAAACAAATCGGAAAATTCCAGCCTGCAACTTTTTCTTTTACTTGCTGTGCTATGTATCATTATTGCCATTTTTGGTATTTATTCCATTTCTTCTTCTAATATGGAACGGCGTAAAAAAGAAATAGCCATACGGAAAATATCGGGAGCAACCGCTAAAAAAGTTGTAGGTATGTTTTTGATGGAATATTCAAGGTTGTTGATCATTGCCAATTTAGTTGCTTTGCCTTTGGCATATCTTTTTATGAGTAAATGGCTGGCAGGTTATATCTACAAAATCACGATTGAATTCTGGATGTTTCTGCCTGTATTTATATTTACATTAGGCATAGTCATTCTTACAGTCCTTGCACAGGTTATCAGAACCGCAAATGCAGATCCGGCAGAAGTGGTGAAGTCCGAATAGTTATGCAATGAAAATTGAAAATAACAAGATTAACAGCAAACAGTCTATCAAAATCATCAATTGAAAAAAAAAAATGTTCAGCCATTATATAAAAATAGCTTTTCGTAACCTGTGGAAATATAAGGTTCAGTCCCTGATCAGTATTTTGGGCTTAAGTGTAGCATTGGCATGTTTTGCCCTTTGTTTTTATGTGGTACGGAGTATACTCACTGTCGACTCGACATATCCTGATTCAGACAGGATGTATATGATAAAGCAGGATGATCGTTTTGCCATTATGCCTCTTACCGGAAAGCTGGTCAAAGACGCTTATCCGGATGTGGAAGATTACCTGACAGTTGAATTTCACAACGCTTACCTTTTTGATATCGGTGAAGACGATCATCTTCAGCAGTATTATCTCCGGTTTCTGGAAGCCAATCCTTCTTTTGTCGATTTCTTTTCCTGTCCGGTAGTTTCTCCGTTGATCCCGGGATATAAAGAGCAACAGAACGGGATCATATTATTCAGATCTACGGCGCAAAAGCTTTTTGGAAAAACCGATGTTTCCGGTGAAAAGATGATTTGCTATCGCAATGTGCGGGAAAACAATCGTCGTGTGGAAAAAGGATTTTCCTATACGGTTGTCGGGGTCATAGAAGATTTACCGTCTATCTCGTTTTTAACCATCAGGTGGACTTCCGAAAAGAATCCTGCAGGTATATTCATCAATGATGAACATGGAAATCTTCATCCCCATAGCCGGAGCGGATGGACGGCGTCTGTTTCAGCCGTTAAACTTAAGAAAAATATATCTGGAGATGGGTTCAATGAAAAATTCAGGGATTTTTCCCCGGTTATGGAGAATCCTAATTTTTCATGGATGCTTGAACGGAATGACGGCAAGAAGACGGAGTATTCACTCCTGCCATATAACCAGGCCTTAAAGGAACAATGGGGTCCCCTTTATTATATTATTACAGGGCTGTTGCTTATAATCGGTATTCTTGTCCTGTCGGTGGCCATAGTCAACTATATTTCTTATACCATTCATCAGTTCCTGTTAAAAAGACACGAATGTGCCATCCGGAAATCGGTGAATGCTAACTGGTGGCAGTTGTATTTCCTTTTCTATACGGAGATCGCTTTAACCGTTTTATTTGTCGGAGGGATGGCCTATGTCTGGCTGACCCTGTTCGCATCGGAGTATGTCAATATATTCAAGCTGTTTACCATTGAACAATCTGTCTTACTGCAACATTTGCTGCAATATATTGTCCTGGGGATTGCTGTTTCTTTCCTGTGTTGCATGATTCCGGTAATGCGGATAGAAAGGCGTAATGTACGTCATACATTACATGGTGGTAAATCAGTGAAACCTAAATCACGGATCCGGAATATATTGTTGGGCTTTCAGTTATTCATTTCAATTTTATTTATATCTGCTTCCTTGTTTGTATACCTGCAATTGGAGTATATTCAGAAAACGATTTACAGTACATTGTCTCAACAGGAAAAAGAGAACATCGTGGAACTACAACTGACTTACAGGGACATTTTTGAACCACATACAGAGGAACTTGTCAACCGTTTAAAAAGTAATCCCAATATAGAAAGTCTGTTGCTGACCGGCTCTGAAATAGCCGACCAGGGGGCATTGATGACCGGTATAGAATACAACGGGGAATCATTGGCGCATGATAGTGTGGCAATTCTTTTTGTAGGGAACAATTATTGTGATTTCACAAAAACGAAGCTTGTGGATGGCCATTTTATAGAACCCGACCGGGCCGATCAGGTGGTGATTAACGAAACAGCTAAAAAGCTGTTGAGGGAGGAACATGTGTTGGGTGGTGTTCTTAAAACATTCCGGAACCAATTTACTATTGTCGGTGTGGTGGAGGATGAAATACGTCTTGGAGTATCCGAACCGATGAAAGCGACTTTCTATTTCCCTAAAGAAGAAACAGCTTTTATATATGTTAAGATCCATCCGGCAAAGCATAAAGAAGCACTCGTTTTTATCGATGAGTTGATCCGGGAAATCGTTCCGCCTACATTGGAATTTGACATCCGTACATTAAGTGAGACTATTAAGAGTTTCAACGAATATGAACGTTTATTGTTCCGGATCATCATTGCCATGTCGGTTATTTCGATCATCATCAGTTTGTCGGGCGTGTATTCATCTGTTTACCTGAATACCGAAAACCGGCGGAAAGAAGTAGCTGTCAGGAAAATCAACGGCGCCGAGATCAGGAGTATTATCCGCTTATTCCTGAGATCCTATATGTTGATATTGCTGATAGCGTGTGTCCCGGCGTTTATATTTGCTTATTACGCTGTCCGGAAATGGCTGGAAGTCTATGCATTTCATATTGCATTCCCCTGGTGGGTCTTTCCGGCGGTATTATTACTGGTGACTCTCTTATTGATTCTGACAGTGGTATACCGGTTGTTGCGTATTGCCCGTGAAAATCCTGCAGATGTGTTAAAAACAGAATAATTAGTCATGTGTTCAATATCCGTTTCAAAAGTGTATTGATCATCAAAAATACAAAACATGTTCTCGCATTATTTAAAAGTAGCTTTTCGTAACCTGTGGAAATTCAGGATACAGTCCATCATCAGTATTATAGGGCTGGCGGTCGGATTTACCTGTTTTGCATTGGCAACTCTATGGATACGCTATGAAATGACATATGATACCGGACATCCGGATTCTGACCGTATATACCAGGTGTATATAAAAGATCACCACGGTAATTTCGAGATGACGCAACGGACTCCATATTCACTTGCATCCTATTTAAAAGAAATTTTTCCGGAGATAGAATCTTCTCTGACAATCGAAAGTAATCGTTTTTGGGGTATCCAATCCGAGATTACGGTTGAAGGTATGGAAAACAGAATATGGCATACCAGGACCAGTCCGCACTTTGCGGATATATTTGACATGAAAATTTTGGAAGGAAACCCGGATTTTCTGATATCTGAAAGCTACCAGGCAGCAATTACACCCGGAAAAGCGAAAGACCTTTTCGGGGAAGGATCCCCGATAGGCAGGAAATTCACTTCTTACGACAGGGAATTTACGATTTGTGCGCTGGTTGAGGAATGGCCATTCCATAGTAATTATGCATTTGATGTTATTTCTGCCATCAGGCACAGGGAGGATGATTGGGATGCCAACTGGGCGACACTCATTAAATTGAGAAAGGGAACAGATCATCAATTATTTTATAAAAAACTATATGGACATACATTTGAGAAACAGAGCAAAACTTTTTCACAAATAGAAATACTCCCTATCACTGAAGTTCATTATAAAGATATGGGAATTAATAGGAATGTCCAGTTCCGTTATCTGTTGTTTTTCGGTTTAGCTGGACTTTTGGTCATATTGAGTTCTCTGTTTAATTATATTACACTATTTGTAAGCCGTTTCCGGATGAGGAGGAAAGAATTGGCTCTCAGGCTTGTCTGCGGTTCGTCATGGGGACGCTTATTCATGATGTTGTCTTTGGAATTTCTGATTACCCTGTTATTTTCAACCGTAATCGGGTTGGTATTAATTAAATTGGTTTTGAATTATTTCAAAGAATTATCGGCAATAGAATTAGGCCTGGCCGACATTTACGGAGAGATTTTGATCTATATCGGAATAATTATTTTTTTGGCTTTGTTTGTATTCTTACTCGTACTTATCCTGTTCCGGAAAAAAACGATACAACAATCTATTCAGAGCAATAAATATCAATACAGGGATCTATCTCTTATTTTTCAACTTATTGTCAGTATCGGATTTATTTTTTGCACGTTGGTCATTTTTAAGCAAATTTACTTTTTACACCAAACCGATTTAGGATTTGAATATAAAAATACACTATCCATTACTTTAAAATCTAAGAATATCGATCATTTGATCGATAATATAAGTAAATTCCCTGAAACAGAAGATGTTTTAAATTCAGTATTTGTTTTATTGCCGGTAAAGATAGCATTGCATCCGATAATCAAGGAATGGGAGGGAAAAATGCCGGAAACTCCTGATGTTCCGGTAGAGATGATCATTGCGCAAAGTAACTTCTGTTCGTTTTATAAATTACAGTTATTGGCAGGCGATTTTCCGGATGAAAATGATGCGGATAATTATGTTTTAATCAATGAAACGGCTGTGAAAGCTTTCGGATGGGAAGAACCGCTTGGCAAAAGGATTGATGACCGGTATACCGTGAAAGGAGTGGTGAAGGATATTTATAAACTGTCACCTACAGTTTCTCCCAGGCCAATCTTGTTTTCGGCATCGAAAGATGATTATCGGGATATAAAACAATTGTTCCCGATGGAAAATATTATTGTAAAGTATATGCCCGGAACGGGAAAACAAATAAAAGATAAGATCGACCGGATGATAAAAACGGATTTTCCGGAATTGAATGTTATTTCTGTGGTTTTCGTAGAAGATGAATATGATAAATTCTTTACTTCAGAACGCTCATTATTACAGGTGTTGAGTTTTATTTCCCTGATATGTATACTTGTTTCTGTTTTCGGATTTTTTTCAATTATTTCCCTCAATCTGGAAGAAAAACGAAAAGAAATAGCCATCCGGAAAGTAAACGGAGCAGTTTTAGCGAGTATACTGTTTTATTTTTTCAGAAGATACATCATTCTGTTATTGATAGGATCAGCGATTGCTTTTCCTGTCGGCTATTTTCTGATGAAAAAATGGATTGAATCCTATACTTTACAGACCACAATCAGTCTGTGGATATACCTAGCCATTTTCTTCATAATGATGTTGGTTATATTTCTTTCGGTGATATGGCGTGTTTTTAAAACTGCAAAAGAAAATCCGGCCGATGTGTTAAAAACAGAATAAATAGGCATGTGTTCAATATTCATTTCTAAGAGTATCATGTACTTGTTAATTGTCAAAAAAAAATATGTTTCAACATTATATAAAAATAGCATTCCGTAGTTTCTGGAAATATAAAAAGCAAAGTTTGATCGGTATTCTTTGCCTTTCCGTGGGATTGATCTGTTTTTCCCTGTGTAATTATTATGCCCGGTTTTATTTCAGGTACAATTATTCCGTCCCTCATTCGGAAAGGATGTATTATATGGATACAAACGTTCCGAAGGAAGTATTAACGGAACAGTTTCCGGAAATAGAGTACCTTGTCGACAATCAGTTTTATTCCATACAATCAGACATTGAATTTTATTTGAATGGGAAAACCATGCCGGGCAGGATTCAGGTATCGTACCCGGATACGGCTGTGATTGACTTTTTCTCTTTTTCTTTTGTGGCGGGCAATGAAACAACTGTAAAAAATTCCATGAACAGTGTGGTGGTATCCGAAACTTTAGCCCAAAAAAGTGGAGTAGATGATATTCGCCAGCTGATCGGACAGGAAATTAAAATAGATGGAAACACAGCCTATCTTGCCGGGATCATTAAAGACCAGTCGGAAAATTCTGTTTTGGGACATTGGAACAATACCTTATTGTATTTCAATCGTCCCCCTCAGGGTAACAGAACCGGTGGATTCCGTATGCCCGGGGCCAATTATGTACTTCTGATGAAAAAAGGAGCATCCATAAAAGATTTCAGGGAAAAATATGACCGGTATGTGACGGTGCATCCGGAATACAAACCCTCGGAAGAACATGATGCGGATACTCCTCCGGCGATCACTTTATTTACAGAATATTTCGAATGGTCGGATTATTCCATCAAAATGTCCGTTTTTCTCCTGCTCCTCGGAGCGCTGATACTGCTGACAGCGGCATTTAACTTCATTTCTTTTCAGGTATCCGTTATTTATAACCGGCAGAAATCTTATGCTGTCCAAAGAGTAAACGGAATCAACGGGATACAATTATTTGCCGGTATTTTTACAGAATTGCTTTGGCCATTCATCCTTTCCTGCCTGTTAACATTTATTTTCATCTTTTATTTTGCCCGTGTTTTCCCTGACTATTATTATAACCTGACCTATACGGTACTGATGGGGCAGACCCTGAACCTGGAATTAGCCCGGTACATGATCTGGGGAATAATGCTGTTATTCCTGATCAGCCTGTTACTTACCCATATAGTTCACAGGACACAAATCCATACCTTGTTTTTTTCGGGAAACAGGAAAGGGAAAAGTTTGGGGCGGTACATCCTGTTGTTTATACAGATGGCGGTATTGCTGTTGTTTCTTTGTTCGGTGCTGATAGTTAACCGGCAGACAAACCATACAAAAAACAAGTTGTTCACGAACCTCTCCGTGGCCGAACAGGAAAACATCATTTGTGTCAGGTGTAATTATTCAGAACTGACCGGACAAAGGGATGTGCTGATAAAGAATATCGAAAAATCAACACATATTCTGGAAGTAACCTATTCCAATGATCCTGTTTTTTTCCTTTGGTACCGCAATTCTTCGGAAAAAATATCCGGAATTGACGATCAGATAGTGAAAGAATTTCTGGTGTCTCCTAATTTCCTGGACTTTTTTCACGGAAGCATGCTACAGGGTGATTTTATTGATGAAAATTCCGATCTGCAAGCCGTAGTGGTCAATTCCGCTTTTGCAGCCTTATTTCCAGACGAATCTGTGATCGGAAAATCATTCCGGTATGAAAAATCCAGAATACCATATCATGTGATAGGGGTCATGAATGGTCCCCAGATCATAGAATATGATATCAAAAATAAAAACAACATCATGGCCGATACACCGGTATTTTTCAGGCTTTTCCCCCGGTACGGCAATTTTATGCTTTATGCGAAGGCGGTAGAAGGAAAAACCAAAGAAGCACAGGAAGACATGATCCGTTGCCTGCGCGAATTACTGCCGGAAAGTTATGAGTTGGATATGGGCATCTTTAAGAAAGAATTTGAAGATACATTTTCGGACGAGAAACTGATCTCATCGGTTGCAGGGATATTTTTCTTTTTCAGTCTGGTATTGGGGCTGGTCAGCATTTATTCTTCCGTGATGACCAATCTGGAAAAACGCCGGAAAGAAATAGCCATCAGAAAGATCAATGGTGCCGGGATCAAAGACATCATTCTGCTGTTCAGTAAAACATACGTTATTTTATGGACATTGGTATGTATTGTGGTTTTTCCTTTTGTCTATTATTACGCCGGCATCTGGCTGGAGGGATTTCATGACCGGACTCCCGTTCACTGGGGTTTGTTTGCCGGTATTTACTTCACCATTCTGGCATTGATCCTGCTCACCGTTGTTTTCCAGATATTGAAAGTGGCACGGGAAAATCCGTCAGAAGTAGTAAAGGCCGAATAAAAATCAAAAGTTGTTCAAGTAATAAATAAAAATAATCATGTTCCGTCATTTTATAAAAGTAGCCTTCAGAAACCTGTTCAAATTCAAAGTACAGTCCCTCATCAGTATCCTGGGGCTGGCCATCGGGTTTGCCTGTTTTTCATTATCTATGTTCTGGGTACAGTATGAAAGAAGTTATGATAATTTTCATCCGGAAGCCGACCGAATCTACCGGGTTCGGGAAATTGATAACAGATGGAATACTGATTCCACCGGGATCGTGTTATCACCTTGGACAGCGTATCCCCTGGCCGAATTCCTCCGGTCAAATTTCCCTGAAATAATCAGCGCCTGCCAGGTAGAGAGCTATGCTATGCCTTTAAAATCGGGAAAGGAGATCGATTATTTAGTAGTTGATACCGCTTTTTGCACCCTGTTTGATATTCCTGCGAACAATTTCTTCACTGCCCATATCAATAACATCACTCCTGTTATCATTACGGAAAGACTGGCAAAGGAATTATTTGGGAATACTGATGTAACCGGAATGACCATTGAAAATATCTGGAACCAGAAATTTGAGATACGATCCGTGATCAGGGAATGGCCGGGAAATACCAGTTATCCGTTTGATATGTTAATTCCTGCGGAGATTTGGTATTCATCCAACCGGCTTTCCTGGGGATATCTTTCGTTCCATACTTATGTATTATTACATCCCCGGGCAAATGCAAATGAGGTACAGAAGAAGATGACAGATCTCAAAACCAGGGAACATCGTCCCAACAGCTCATTTGCGCTGACGCCCATTAAGGAGCAACATTATAAGAGTCCGGATGAAGGGGAGGAACAGAATGTTAAATACAGCCATATATCCATTTTTGCTATTTCCGGATTATTGATCATGCTTTGTGCTTTATTCAACTATCTGACGCTTTTTGTCAGCAGGATCATTTCCCGGGGAAAAGAATTAGCCCTGCGCAAAGTCAACGGGTCCGCCAATGCACAGGTATTTTCTCTGCTGTTCATGGAGTTTATGTTGATCCTGTTATTCTCCATACTGGCAGGATACTTATTGATCGGTATATTCCTACCTTCATTCCGTGCATTATCCATGATACAGATGAACAGCTTTATGATCCTTTCGGGCACATTGCTGTACGTATTAGCACTGGTCGCTGTGACAAGTATCATCGGCATCATTCCTATCGGTTATTTTTACCGGAGAAACCTACGGGAAATGATGCAGGGGCAGACTGCTACCTTTAGCAGGAACAGGGTCCGTAAGATCAGCATCCTCCTGCAGCTTATCATAGGTATAGGTTTTATGTTCTGTGCCGTTGTCTTTTTCCGGCAAATACATTTCCTGACACATACGGATATGGGTATCGAGCGGAAAAATATCGCAGAGGTAAGCGCTACAAGGTGGAGTACTTTAAAGGTATTGCCTTATTTTGATAAAATCAGGCAGATACCTACTGTGAACGATGTATTAAAAACATCTTATCCCGGATTTATTGAAAGAAAAAGTTCATCCAGCAAAAATAGTTCGGTGATAAAAAACGGAAAAGAATTTGAGGTGAACTTTATGAGCATGTATTGTGAACCGCATTTCTTTGATTTCTATCATATTCAGTTATCAGAAGGAACTTTATTTACGGAGGACAATGCCCATACGGCGGTCATCAACGAAACTGCCGCCAGGCAACTGGGAGAAGATCCACAGGTCAAAGAAGAGGTATACCAGGATGAAAGAATCATCGGCGTAGTCAAAGATTTTTATTTTGAATCGCCCACAACAAAAATAAAGCCGACCATTATTTATCCATTACATATTAAAAATGGTCTGGACTCAAGGCAACAACTCAGTTTTGTTTACAAATATGAGGAAGGTACCCGTAAAGAGACGGAGGATGCTGTCCGGAGAATGATCCAGGAAGATCATCCGGGTGAAGAACTGGAATTCCGTTATTCGGAAGATGTATATGAAAAATACCTCAAGTCTGAAAAATCCCTGATGATCATGTTGGGTTTCATGACCTTTGTTTGTATTATGATTGCCATATTCGGGATCTATTCACTGGCCAGCCTGACCTGTGAACAGCGGAAAAAAGAGATCGCCATCCGGAAAGTGAACGGAGCCATGGTACATGATATCCTATTATCGTTGTTCCGGGAATATGCGGTGCTGATCGTTATCGCTTCATTGATCGCTTTTCCCGCAGGCTACCTGATCGTAAAGCCATGGACAGAGGGATATATCAAGCAGGTGAGCATTGACTGGTGGATATATGCACTGATCTTTATTATTGTTTGTGTGATTACACTGCTTACCGTCATTTCGCAGGTCTGGAAAGCAGCCCGGCAGAATCCGGCGGAGGTAGTTAAATCTGAATAAATGAATGTGATTATGTTCAAGCATTATCTGAACGTTTCTTTTCGTAATTTTTTTAAGTACAAGACACAAAGTATCATTAGTGTTTTGGGGCTTGCGATAGGGTTTACCGCTTTTGCCATGTCTGCATTGTGGATACGGTACGAAATGAGTTATGATGATTTTCACCCGAAAGCAGACAGGATTTACAGGATTCAGATAGCTAGTAATAAATGGGATACAGTGAATGCTGATGCTTCGGAAATAACATCCACTTCACCATATCCTTTAGCGTCCTATCTGAAAGAAAAATTCCCGGAGATAGAAGATGCCTGTAATATTCGTCCTTCTGAGATGAACGATGATGGGATCATCTTCCTGACTATTGATAGTTCTTTCTGTAATATTTTTGATATACCGGATGTTCCTGAAGATTTTTTTATCAGGAAATCGATCGATCCGGTAGTGGTGACGGACAAATATCGAAAAATCGATTTACTGAAAAGCAAATATAAATATACCATACAGCATATTCTTCCCGCCTGGCCGGAAAATACGAATATCCCTTTTAATGTATTGGTACCTGTTTGGCTATGGAATAGTGAAGAAGAGCTAAATTCATCAAACTACTCCTTATACCATACTTACATCCTCCTCAAAGAAGGAGCAGATATCCGGTTATTGGAAAAGAAACTGGATAAAATTTTTATTGGGGAATCTGATCGTATAATTTCTTTGGTTGTAACGCCTCTGAGAAAATTGCACTATAAAAACCCTGACGGGAATATTAAAACCAATATGCGTTTCAACCATATCCTGATTTTTTCCGGTTCCGGATTACTGGTGATCTTATGTGCCCTGTTTAATTATCTGACACTTTATATCGGCCATATTCGGATAAGGAGTAGGGAACTTGCCCTGCGTAAAGTAAATGGGGCCTCAAATACACAGATCATAACCACCTTGTCTTTCGACTTTTTACTGGTATTGATTTTGTCCTTAATCACAGGGGTGATATTCATGGCATTGAGCATTTCTGATTTTAAGGAATATGCAATGATCGGAAGCAGCAACATGAATGTCTTTGCAGAAATAGGGGTATATGCGCTTTTAATGATACTCTGTGGGATTATGATTAGCATTTTACCTGTATTTTTATTCCACAGGAAAGCATTACATAATCATCTCAAAGGGAATACGTCAAGAAGCAACCATATATTCCGTAAAGCTTGTTTGCTGGTGCAACTGGTAATCAGTTTTGGGTTGATCTTCTGTTCCGCTGTATTTTTTAAACAAATCAATTACCTGTATCATGTAGACCTGGGTATAAACCGGCACCATATTGCAACGTTCCATATAGAAGGAGTAAAGATGGATACTCCTTATGCTGAGAAGATAAAACAATTACCGGGAATTGTCGATGCTATTCCTTCCTATCCGGATATTCTTAACACCATGACCACCGGGAAAATAGCTATTACATCATATATGCAAAGTGATGATAAAAGCGAAAAAGAAAATTATAAGACGATGTCTTATTGGGCCATTGGTGCGGATCCACGATTTTTGGATATTTTCGATATGGAGATAGTCGAAGGAACGAATTTTTCGAATCATTTTCCCGGGATCGTCATTAATGAAACGGCAGCCAAAACTTTTGAAGGAAGCGCTGTAGGACAGGAAATATCAGGTGATAAAATAGTGGGAGTAGTCCGTGATTTTTACATTACTCCTACCAGTCAGGTAAAACCAACAATCATTCAGCAACCCAGATGGGAATATGATATCTTGTACAAGTATGAAGACGGAATGAAGGAGCAATCAGAAAAAGCAATCATGGAATGGGTGTATAAAGAATTTCCAGATCAGGAAAAACATGATATCCGGTTTACTTATATGGAAGAAGTATTCGAAAAATATTTTGAATCCGAAAAGTCCTTACTGATATTGTTACTCATAATGACAGTTGTTTGCATTCTTATCGCTCTTTTCGGTATCTTTTCCATGACTGATCTTTCATGTGAACAACGACGTAAAGAAATTGCCATCCGGAAAGTAAACGGAGCCGGAATAAAAGATATTCTGGATATTTTTTTCGGAGAATATTTGTTATTGTTCTTTTTGGCAGCTGTAATTGCATTTCCATCTGGGTATTTTATCATGAAAAACTGGCAGGACAATTATGTCAAACAAACATCTATCGATGCATGGTTGTTTGTATTGATTTTTTTAGTTGTTACCGTGGTAGTCTTCTTTACGATAATATCAATGATACTGAAAACTGCCCGTGAAAATCCCGCAGAGGTATTAAAATCCGAATAAGAAAAAGTATAGTTATTATAAAAAAATAAAAACAATTAAAAATAGAAATATCATGATCAAAACTGAAAATTTACAGAAAGTATTCCGTACGGAAGAAGTAGAAACCTGGGCATTGAACAACATCAACCTGGAAATCAAAGAAGGCGAATTTGCAGCAATTATGGGACCATCCGGTTGCGGAAAGTCTACCTTGCTGAATATACTGGGATTGCTGGATAATCCTACGGGAGGTAAATATATCCTGAACGGGACGGATGTCAGTAGCTTTCCTGAATCGCAACGGACCAAGTTACGGAAAGGAGTCATCGGGTTTGTTTTCCAGAGTTTTAACCTGATCGAAGAACTGAATGTCTTCGAAAACATCGAGCTTCCCCTTCTGTACATGGGGGTTTCTGCTTCGGAACGCAAGCAAAAGGTAAACCAGGCGATGGACAGGATGCAGATCGCACACCGTTCGAAACATTTTCCCCAGCAACTGTCCGGAGGACAACAGCAACGTGTAGCCATTGCCAGGGCTGTAGTGGCCAATCCCCACATCATACTGGCTGATGAACCGACCGGAAACCTCGATTCGAAAAACGGCAAGGAAGTAATGAACCTGCTGACGGAACTGAACAAGGAAGGGACTACCATCGTTATGGTGACACATAGCCAGCACGATGCAGGGTACGCCGGCAGGATCATCAACCTGTTCGACGGTCAACTGGTCTCTGAAGTCATTTTATAGTTTCTCCTCAAGTGGTGTCCGGACCGGGTCAGCCGGGCATCACTTATTTTTTCCTTTTACCTATGCTGAAGCATTATTTAAAAGTCGCTTTCCGTAATATATGGAAATATAAAATACAGTCCCTTATCAGTATCGTAGGATTGGCGGTAGGATTTACCTGTTTTGCTTTGGCAAGCCTGTGGATCCGTTATGAGGAAAATTATGACGGCTTTTATAAAGATGCCGACCGGATATACCTGATCCGTGAAATGGATCAGGTATTGACCGATTCATACAGCCGGGGAATGATGCGTAGTATTACACCGGGCCCGCTGGCTGAACATCTGAGAAAGAATTTTCCGGAAGTGGAAAGAAGCACTCATTTTACTTATAGTGCCGAATTCCTTGAAGATATAGAATATAACGGACATTCATTCCGGCTACGATCAATCAACATGGACACATCGTTCGTTAAATTATTCGGTTTCGAATCTGTCGAGGGGGATCTCGGATCCATGGATCTTCCGGGAACGAAAATTGCCATTACAGAGAAAACGGCCCGAAAAATATTCGGTAAGGAACCTGCCTTAGGAAAAACACTTATTTTATTTAATAACACAGAATATACGGTCAGTGCCGTCATCAGGGATTTGTCCGGGCCCTCCAACTTCCCGTTCGATGTATTGACTGCCAGAAGGGGTCTACCCGGAGATAAATGGCATGAAATGGCCTACCTCACTTTCGTAAAGTTATCCCCAAATTCGGATATAAAGAATTTTAAGGAAAAACTGAAAGAGATAAAAGTTCCGGTACAATATTCGATGCCGACTGAAACAGGTACTGTAGAAGTAAACTTTGCTTTTGAACCTGTTCCTGTAGCCAGGATACGTTCTGATTACCCGTTCGAGGAACCCGAAGTCAGGCAGAACCATATCCGCTTATTCTCCTTATCGGGAATCATTCTGATCGTCTGTTCGTTGTTCAACTTTTTCACTTTGTTTATTTCCCGTTTCCGCATCAGGCAGAAAGAATTTGCCATCAGACTCGTTAATGGTTCTTCATTGGCTTCATTATTCATCCTTTTACTCAATGAATTTATTGTGATCCTGCTTTTTGCCGTATTACTGGGAGTGCTGTTCATCCGCGTGTTGCTTCCTGCTTTCAGGCTATTATCACAGGTTCAGACGGATATGCCGGTCATTTACAGGGAATCATTGTTGTATACAGGAGGGATCATACTTATTTCCATATTAGTTTTCTTTCTTGCTTTGTTATGGTTCCGTAAACGAACATTGAGTTCCTCGGTCCGTAGATCGAACCATCATTTATTCCGGAAGGCTTCTATTGTAGTACAACTGGTGATCAGCATCGGTTTTATTTTTTGTACATCGGTCATGCAAAGACAACTTCGTCATTTACATACGGTCGATCTCGGATTTGATTACAAAAATATCGGGCAGATCACGATCTTTCCTAGTCTTGATTCTCAGGAATGGGCGTCGCAGATACTCCGGATTCCCGGAATAAAAAAAGCAGTGACCAAAAATCCACCGTTAATGCCGGCATCATCCCGCGGTCTTTTCAGAATTGATAAAGATGGTACTGAAATGCAAATGGTAAAATTTGACGTATTAGAGGATTTTTTTGAGATCTATGGTTTACGTTTACTGGACGGAGCATTTTTAACCGCCGATGATCCGGAAAACTTGATTGTAATTACCGAGACAACTGCCCGGTTATTAAATCTGCAGCATCCTGTCGGTGAAAAAATATCTCACTATATGGTAAAAGGAGTAGTAAAAAACATCTATAATGCTTCACCCGTATTGCCTCCCAAACCTATCATTTTCACTTTATCCGACTCTGATAGGACTTCGACTTCTAATCTTATATTCAGTTATGAGGGTGATACCTGGGAAGGAATAAAGAAAAATATTGATAAATGGCGTGAAGAACATCATTCACAATCCGTTTATTATGACCTGGTTAGTTCTGAAGATGCGTACAACGACTATTTTCGTTCCGAAGAAGCATTACTAAAACTTCTTGGTTTTATTTCGCTGGTTTGCATTATTATATCTGTTTTTGGCTTTGTATCGTTGGTCATGCTCACTTGCGAGGAGCGTCGCAAGGAAATAGCCATTCGTAAAGTAAACGGCGCGGAAGTACGGGATATCCTGTTCATTTTCCTGAAAGAATATTTCCTGCTTTTACTGGTGGGAACCGTTATTGCTTTTCCGGCCGGTTATCTGATCATGAAACCATGGATCGAACAATACACCCTACAAACGATAATACCTACCTGGATCTACGGAATTATCTTTTTATCATTATTTGTGATCATTGTTTTTTGTGTTGGCTGGAAAATAATAAAGACAGCCAATGAAAATCCAGCAGAGGTGGTAAAAGCAGATAATTGATTTCGGAATGAATAGAACAATCGAAATCATCGGGCAGATATTTATGGTCTTCATTAATTAAGTAGATGTTCATAATTAGTTTCCATTATCATATTTTTATTCCCCTGCTCATGCAGTGGTGTTACACCTGGGAGGCCTGAGTTTCCGGAAGCGGGCACCAGTCCTGCAAAGTGAAGGGGCAAGCCGGAAGCTGTTTGAGCCGTCAGGCGAGTTCTTCCGGCATCCCGTAACGTGCAGTGACTGGTCGCTGAGGAAGCAAGCCTTGATTTTTGCTTCTTTTTATCAAGAAAAAGAAGGGTAAAAAATGATTCCATAGATGTATGATATAATTTTGAACAATTACTTATGAAATAACACTACCAAAACACCCAAACATAATAAAAGTAAACATTTAAGTAATACCAATAAATTAATGTCATACTTAATAACCATAATCAATTTGATCAATGCGGCTTAAGAAGACAATAAATAGCACTGAGTGCTTATTTCCTGCGTTTACCGGTCAGGTGTTCTATATCCAGACGGAGTATATGGGTCCTGTGAAAAGATTTATCGATATATTGTTTGGAAATATCAACGAATGCAGGACTGTATTTTTCCACTATCAGATCCAAAGCCCGGTATCGTTCTTCTTCAGGAAGATTGTCCGTAATCGTTCCAAAAACGAGCACACTTTCATAGGCCGTGGAAAATTGCCCGGGCAATATTTGGGTAGCGCCGACCACACAAAAACTCACGCGGTTGTTCTGTCGGATATTTTCCAGTTTGAAGCCTTCCGTAGCGCAGTGGAAATAGATGCTTTTTCCGGCAATTACAAAACTGAATGGTATTCCGTAGCCATATCCGTTGATACCGCACATCGACAAAAATCCGTATTCCCCGGTTTCCAATAATTTCCTGGCTTTTTCATCTTCCAATATCCGGTCTTTACGCCTTACTCCCGGAAATACAGGTAATGCTTTACGCAATATCTGGCAATCAAATACCATATCCCCGTATGTTTTTTTTTCACTTCGAAGGTATTGATAGCCGCGCTTCTGGTAGAATTTCCATGCGGTAGCACTGGTGGTAAGCAGGATTTCTGTTCTTCCTTTGTGTACAGCTTCTTCTTCCAGCTTACGGATGATCTCCGAACCGATCCCTTCACTCTGATGTAAATGATGGGTGAATAACATGTCGATAGAACTTCCGTCAAGATGCAGGCATCCGAATCCGACGATCAAACCGTTATTTTCTGCTACAATGGTGTACCGGTTATTCAAAAGATGCTCCCATTCCTTCATATCAGGATGCGATGGGGCCCATGCTTCTATTTCTTCCGGCGAGTAGTAAAGGCTGCTAATGGTGTGTACGGTTTGTGTAAACAGGTCAACCAATGCATCAAGGTCTCCGGAAGTATAGGTTCGTAGGTTCATCGGTCATTCCAGAGGATTACTTACCGTAGGTAATTTGGTGGTGTTTTGCATGTTCCTTTTTTCAATATCGACTTCCTCTACGACCATTGCTGCGGGTGAGATCACAGAAATGGGAACGCCTCCTGCAAGCATATTTAAAACATGCACATCAGCGGATGTTCCCAGGGAACGTTTCAATGCGTTCAATCCGATGTTGGTCAGTACTCCGCTGCGTATCAATTCCTCGCTTCCGTCGGATACCATTATTTTGTAGATAGAATGATAACGTCCGTTGGGCAGGCTGCGGACTATATACGCGTAATCCAGTCCTTCTTCTTTAGCTGCGGAACGTAATTTTTCCTTTAGTTCTTCATCTGTCTTTCCATTGGAGGTAGTGATGGATAAAACCCCTGCAGAAACCCGTGTGGAAATATTTTGGGGCTGGTAAGCATATATGCGGTTACCGGTAGGTGTTTTGACTTTTTTCTTCGGAACCCGGTCACACATCAGGGTCCGTAACATGCCGTTTTCAATCAGCAAAAGTTCTCCGGGAGTAACCCCTTCGGCATCTGTTTCATACGATCCGATCAACCGTACACCGTTGTATTCTTTGGTATGGGGAATGCTTTTTACGGTAATGTCCGACGATAATACTTTCCTGTTGAGCCGGTCTTCCATCTGTTTTTGTATACCTCCGCTACGGATAGGGGTACGGTAAGCGACCAAACCAGTTTGTTGCGACAACAGGTGGCTTGTAAAAAACGATGCTAACGCACCTCCTTCTACCATCACAGGACCCGTGTAACTTTCTTCGATAGGCGAAGCATTTGAAAGATCGATGATATGGGCGGCCATTTCATCGGTTTCCCTGAGTATCGTTTCAGCAGAAGGAAGATCCTCTTTGGTCCATCCGTAATAAGTCAGCCTATCGTTGATCTCTTCCCCGTCTTCCAGTTTGGTGAAGGCGTTCACAGCTACAACGATCAGGTGTACCGGATGTAATAAGCGGGTACCTTCATTATTGATGCTGTAGATATTTCCCGAATAAACTTCAATACCTACATTGGATCCGTAAATTTTAGGATATTTTTTGAATACGGAAGAACAATCGCGCGCCAGTTTTTTCCAGTACTCATCATCATCATTCATGGGTTGGCTTTTTCCGTAGTAAGTTACGGCCGGTAATGGGGTAAAATCGGGTAAATCAAGGATTTCCTGCGGAAGATTCTGCCGCTTGATCGCAGCCATTTTTGTGCTATATGCCTCAATCGCTGATTTATACGACTGGTCGGTGAGCAGCCAGAGACGGCGGCGTATTTCATCATAGTCATGATCCAATGGGGCTATATCGTTCCGCCCGCTGGTACGGTAATCGGAGTTATTGTGGTTGATGTTGGACATCTGGTAATTGCCTACCAGTGTTTGTACCGACATATTGCTCAACGAGAATTCGTTCACTCCGGTCAGGGCACCCATGGTGGCCTGTATCTGGAATATCTTTCCTTCCTGGACGGCATACTGGATAAAAAAAGGTCGTTCCCATCCGGGTATGTGCAGGCTGTCGATGTTACGCTGCAGTTCGTCGGACATGGCGTGGAAAATCATGTCGTCTTTCTTGTCCTGAGCATAAATGCTGAAACAAAAGACCAGGGAAAATAAGGTGATTCGAAAATAATTCATACTACATAAAGATTGATGCAAGTATTATCTGTACAAATAGACAAAGCCCTTGTAAACACTGCTGCTTTTGTCTTTCTTTTTCCATCCGTAATCGACATCATCCCATCCGGTTGCCCGCAGGACGAAATAGTACACGCCTTCTGCGGCATTTTTTCCTCCGTTTTCAATCCTTCCGTCCCAGCCCTGCCAGCTGCGAAGGTCAGCACCCTTATGATGATACACACGTCTTCCCGATCTGGTATAAATGGAAAGCTCGAATCTCCGGATGGACAGATTTTCAGGTTTAAAATAATCATTGATCCCGTCGCCGTTGGGTGTGAAAACATTGGGACGATCCAGTTTGGAGGGGGATACCGTAATTTCTTTGCTGGCTGAATCCGTACATTGGTAGATGCTGGTAACAAACAATATCGCAGTATAAGGCTTTTCATTCGGGATGGTATAAATGTGTTTTACCGTATCCGGGATAATGTCGCCCCTTTGGTACATTACAGAATCGCCGTCGCCGAAACGCCAAAGGTATTCCGTGGCATTCTCGGATTGACTGGTAAACTTCGCTTCTATGGGAGCGGAAGTGGGGTCGACCTCCGGTAATTCAACCGTCATTTTGGCTTGTGGCAAAATGGTTTCATACATTATTTCATCATTTTGTTCCCAGCCGGATATATCCTCACCCCTGAAGTAAAATTTAGTGTCCTGGGAAGGAGGGGTGTATATACGAAAATATTGCTGGCCGCCCTGCGACCTTAATGTCGCCTGCAAAGGAACACCGGTACCCTGCCTTGCTGTGAAGGAAATAACATTGTCCAACATATATCTCATTTTACTTATTGGGTTATAATATGTAAAAGACGACTGTTGTACAGGCGTATTACTATCGATCCAGAAATCAGTGCGATCACAGAACCTGTGGTTTGGGTATACGGCCCCGTTATTGTTTTTTTGTAGTTTCAGTTCAAAGCAGGGATTCAGGTATACCCAGGCGACAAATGAGTCGCGCTCGGCACCTGATTCCACCTTCACCATGTATCCTCCCTGGCTGAGTGTATCTATTTCGGTGGATGCTGCTGTAATGGTTTCAAAAGGAGTATCCTCGAAAGCATTGTTCTGGTAATTGTATCTGTACCATTTGTAAACAGTGGAAGCCGACACCGGATGATACTCCAGTGATAAGTGGCCTTTTTTTTCTACCGGTTTTTGATTGAAAATAAAAATAGTATCCTGTCGCGGATTGGTATAATCAGTCGGTTTTATGCCATCGACATTTGGGGACTTAAATTGCCCGTGTGCCGGAAATGCTACCATACAACACCATATCAGGGATAGATATAAAAGACGAAAAGCGGTTCTCAAATTTTTCATCAAAACAACAGATATTCCGATCATATCAATTTAACGTGCAAATGTAGCTGTTTTTAATTAAATAAACAGTAATGAATCATGATCTTGAATAATTTATGTTTGACCGATCATTCCGATACAAAAAACTTAATCTGGAATATTCAGCAATGTATAATAAAATCGCTTTTTATGATGTTTTTATTGTTTGTCCACAACTAATTAACATTATTTAACAATGCGGGTACTATCATTCATCAAAGAAAAACAATTACATTTACCCTGTGTTTTGTGTACACATTCCGTGTGCGCACACGGAATGTGTAAAATTTAAATTTAATCAAAATAATGAGAATAATTATTTCATGCGCAATTATGATTGCGCTGTTAACAAGTGGTTCCAGTGGGAAAAAAGAAAAATGGGTCAAGTTATTTAACGGAAAGGACCTCAGCGGTTGGGTACAGCGAAACGGAAATGCTGAATACCAGGTAAAAAACAAGCAAATTATTGGAATTTCCAGGCCTAATACCCCGAATAGTTTTTTATGTACCGAAAAAGAATACGGGGATTTTATTCTCGAGTTGGAGCTGAAAGTGGATACGGCACTTAATTCAGGTATCCAGATCCGCAGCCATAGCAGAACTGATCAGCCGAATGGGCGGGTTTACGGTTACCAGATAGAGATCGACCCATCCAAACGCGGATGGAGCGGAGGTATTTACGATGAGGCCCGTACCGGATGGTTGTATCCGGTAACACCGCATAATCCTGCCGGTTCGAAAGCTTTCAAAAACAATGCCTGGAATCATTACCGTATCGAGGCCATCGGAAATAATATCAAGACCTGGGTGAATGGTGTTCCTGTGGCTGATTTGCTGGTGGATCTGGACGAATCAGGATTTATTGCACTTCAGGTGCATAGCATCAATGTAAAAAATAAACCATGGACAGACGGCACCACCGTATGCTGGCGGAACATCCGTATCATGACGGAAAATCTGGAAGCGAACCGTAAAAAAGATACTCCATCCATCAAACAGATAAATGTGATCCCCAACAGTCTTTCGGAACAGGAAAAAAGCGAAGGATGGATGTTGTTGTTTGATGGCAAGACGACCAACGGATGGCGCGGAGCCATGAAAAAAGACTTCCCTACGCGCGGATGGGTGGTCAAAGACGGAATATTGGAAGTACTGCCTAAAAATGAAGGTGGCGGCGGCGGTGACATTGTTACCGTAGAACAGTTTGATAATTTTGACCTGATGTTTGATTTTAAAATCTCGAAAGGCGCCAATAGCGGAGTTAAATATTATGTGACGGAAAATGGATACGGAAAAGGCACATTGGGCCTTGAATATCAGGTACTGGATGATAAAGAGCATCCGGATGCGAAAAACGGCCGTGACGGAAATCGTACACTGGCTTCACTTTATGATATGATGACAGCTAAAGGAAAACGTTTTAATGGCGTGAATCAATGGAATACCGGACGGATCATTGCTAAAGATAATCATGTGGAACACTGGCTGAACGGTATCAAAGTATTGGAATATGACCGTGGGAGTGAGGCATACCGGAAGATGGTTCAGGAAAGCAAGTATAAGGATATGAAAGACTTTGGAGGAGCTGCCAAAGGCCACATCCTGATTCAGGACCATAACGATCGTGTATGGTACAGGAATATCAAAATTAAGAAATTGTAATTACTAAGCATTAATCACTTATTATCATTATATTATGGAAAACAGAAGAGATTTTCTGAAAAAAATTTCAGCCGGTTCTGCCGCCATTGCTATTGGAGGGGTCGGATTAGGGTTAAGCACAAAAAGTTATGGCCGGGTATTGGGCGCCAATGATAAGGTCAGGGTAGGGGTGATCGGATTTTCCGATCGATTCCGCGGTTCCCTTTTGCCTTGTTTTATGGATCATGCCAATGAACTGGGGTTTGAAATGGTGGCTTTATCCGACCTATGGAACCGTCGCCGTGATGAAGGAAAGGCGCGTATTAAGGAAAAAACAGGATGGGATGTTGCGTTATGCCGCAATAATGATGAATTATATGAACGTAACGACATAGATGCTGTGATCATCAGTACTGCTGATTTCCAGCATGCTTTGCACCTGGTGGAAGCAGCAAAGGCCGGGAAGCATGCTTATTGTGAAAAGCCATTTGCTGAGACGATGGATGATGCCAATGCGGCCCTGAAAGCATGCAAAGCGTCCAATATCGTTGTGCAGATCGGCTCACAACGTCGTAGTGGAGGTAATTATCATGCGGCTAATGAATATATCAAATCGGGTAAATTCGGGGATATTGTCATGGCCGAAATGTGTTGGAATGTCAATCAGCCCGGTCGTTGGCGCCGCGCTGATTTATGTGCGTCCATTAAGGAAAGTGATGTAGATTGGGCACGATATCAGATGAATCGTCCGAAAGTAGCATGGGATCCCCGTAAATATCTGGAATATCGTTTATTCTGGCCATATTCATCCGGTATACCGGGTCAGTGGATGTGTCACCAGATCGATACCGTTCACTGGTTCACTGGGTTGCCTTATCCCCGTAGCGTGGTTTCCAATGGAGGAATTTACCAATGGAAAGATGGACGTACCAATGCGGATACATTGACTTCTGTTTTTGACTACGGTCCATTGAACGATCAAAGTAAAGGCTTCCAGGTAGTATATAGTTCCCGTTTCAGTAATTCGGCAGGAGGGACTAAAGAATTGTACTATTCTAACGGAGGAATGCTGAATCTGGATACCAATGAAATAACCTCTACAGGAGGATTGCGCGAACGTGAGGCATCAGCGATGAAACTGAAGGCTAACCTGCTTGAAAATTATACTTTACCGAAAGTAACCGTAGCTGCGGGTGCAAATACGGGAGGTGATACGCTTACTTCTGCCCATATGCGCAACTGGATGGAATGTGTCAAATCCGGAAATACAGCCACCAACTGTCCTGTGGAGGCGGGGCACAGTCATGCTGTTGCCTGTGGTATGGCGAATGCAGCTTACCGTACAGGCCTGAGAGTTACCTACGATCCGAAGAAACAACAGATCATGGCCGGAAAGAAGGTCTTTAAATATTAATTCTGATTTTTTAAAACATCCTGATAGGAATCTTATCAGGATGTTTTTCCTTATAAAAATTTGTGGTGTATGTCGAAAATTTCATTTTTTGTTCTTTTGTTATGCGTTTTGGCAGCATGCGGGAATAACCGGAAAGGAGTGGAGGTCATTGTTGATGACGCCCAGAAAAAGGTAGATGTATTATACGATGGAAAACTGTTCACTTCATATATCTATCCTTCGGATCTGGAGAAACCGGTACTATACCCGATAAACACGGCTGAAGGAACTGTGATCACCAGAGGATTTCCACGTGATCCGCGTCCGAATGAAAGGGTGGATCATCCGCATCATGTAGGTCTCTGGTTTAACTTCGGCGATGTGAACGGACTGGATTTTTGGAATAATTCATATGCCATATCTTCCGATAAAAAACCAAAGTATGGTTCCATCCGCCATCGTAAAGTGGTAAATACAAGTAATGGTAAAACAGGGTCTCTTGCTGTTACAGCCGATTGGGTGGATCATACAGGAAAAGTATTGCTTGTGGAAGACACCGAATATTTATTCAGTGGGGAGGGTGACTGGCGGATCATAGAGCGGATCACCCGTTTGACGGCGCAGCAGGATACGGTTACCTTTACCGATAATAAGGAAGGACTGATTGCGATCCGTATGGATAGGGCTTTTGAAGAACCATCCAATAAACCTGAATTGTATCTCGATGCCAATGGAAACCCGACTGAAATAAAAGCCATGAACAATGAAGGCGTAAATGGGGTATACCGGAATAGTGAGGGTCTTGAAAAAGGGAGTGTATGGGGAAAACCAACCAATTGGGTGGTTCTTTCCGCGGATAAAGCAGGCGAAAAAATTTCCGTTGCTATCCTGGACCACAAAAATAATCCCGGATATCCGGCTCATTCCCATGCACGGGGATACGGACTTTTTTCCACCAATAATATGGGTGTACAGGTATTCGATAAAAATAGCCCCTTATTTACGCTTACTTTGCTACCGGGAGCATCTACCGTATTTAAACACATGATTGTTGTAAAGACCAATGGTTTTGCTACGGAAAAAGAATTGAACGAATTGTTCGCAGGGTTTAACGCGAAGTAGAAATCAAAACCAGCGGGAATTTAAGATACCCCTGGATGGCTTGCTTATTCTGCATAGATGAAGTAATTTCGTAACTATGAATGATGAACTATGAACAATGAATAAAAAAGTTCATAGTTCATCACTCATGGTTTAATACATACACACTCATCGCTTCTTTCGCTGGCGCGCGTTTGCAACGCGTGCAATTATATTCAGATTTCCCCGATATGTTTATCCCGCATAGCTGTGTTTGCCGCCGAGGATGTAATTTACCCCGAAATAAGTCATCAGGACGGCTAAGAAGATGACCAGCACAAAAATATGATAGAACAAGGGTTTGCGGAACCAGGATAGCGTTTTGCTGTGAAAGGTAAAACTCATCAACAGGAAAGTGATCAATGCCCACACCTCTTTCGGATCCCATCCCCAGTAGCGACCCCAGGAAACATTGGCCCAGATAGCGCCGATAAAAATGCCCGCTCCCATCAGGAAAGTAGCCGGATACATGAATAACTCGCTGGTTTCTTTCATTCGTTCTATATAAGCCTGTTTTTCCGGTTTCTTTTTTCCGGAAGCCCAAATAATTAAGGAGGTAATACTGTTCAATGCCATAAATCCGCACAACCCGTAAGCCACCATGATGGTCAGCACATGGATGCTGAGCAGGGGAGATTGTAATACCGGGACCAATGGTGTGATCTGTGGATTCATGGAACTGATATGGGCTACCAGTAAGGTAAATCCGGATAACAGAAAGCTGAATACTGTGATCAGAAATGCATACTTGCGGGTGAGAACACCTATAAGAAGGCCGAACCAGGCCAGTATTAACATGGTCTCGTATCCATTGCTCATGGGGATCCTTCCGCCAATATAGGCGCGTAATCCCAGTCCTATGGTCGCTATCAGGAAAGCCATACATAATAATCCGTATAATGCTGTTTCCACTTTTGGGAAGGACCGGTTACGGACCGTGCCCCAGATAAAAAAGAACAGGCTGATGCTACCTAGTCCCAGGCATATTTTAAACAACAATGAAAAAACAGGGATCCGGTTATATAATTGCTCTATTTTCAAATGATTGGCTGACGGCAGGATATCCCCGGCTTTCTTTTGCTGGAATGAGAGTAGTTTATCCAGATACATAAAGGCATTTTCGGAGTTGCCTTGTGTGATGCTTTCGAAATATAACGGGAAAAAATGCCGGGCGAACAGGTTCTCCATACTGTCGGCCTGTATGGGTGTAACCATATTGGGAGCATACCATTGCAACAGGCCATTATCGGAGTTCAACGGGAATATTTTCAATAAATTTCCCTGTTGTAACATCTCTATCAGGTGTATTTTATCGTCGATTTTTACAGCTTCTTTAAGCCATCCTTTCGGTTTATTGGAAGCATACATCTGTCTACGGTAAGGTTCCAGTTTATAATGTCCTCCAGCATCAATGAAATCTGCCAGGCAGGCTTTTCCTGAAACGGCGCCGGTCATTCGTTTCAATTCATCGCTTTCCACTTCAAACATAGGTACATATTGCCACTTTTCAGGGAAAAACAACCAGCCGAAAAGGACTTGTTCTCCCGAAGCATATTTATAGTGGTTCTTTCCCGTCAGTTTCTTGGTGAAATCATTGGCCAATGTTTGTACAGGCGCTATACGTCCGTTGTAATCCACCCAGATCTCTCCCAGCCGCTTCGCCTGCTCTTTACTGACGGTCAGTGAATCTCCGGTCAATAAAGAGGGGGACGCATTGGCCCATAGGGGGCACGCCAGCAAAAATACGAGAACAGCTTTTTGAGATAACTTTTTCAACAGGAAGCGAAATCGTTCACGTTTGCTGAAAAGAACCAGGAGCATGGAAAAAAACATCAGGAAATATCCTGCATAAGAGAAAAAGATCCCCCATGTATCATGATTGACACTTAAAATCGATCCCTTCCAGTCATCATCAAAAGATGACTGATAGAACCGGAATCCCTGGTAACGGAAAATACGGTTCATTGAGATTTCCTGTTCAAAAGTTTTTCCGTTCTGTTTGTCCTTCACATCGACAATACTGATGTAGTTAGCAGGGGTCGTGGTTCCCGGATAATATTCTATTTCAAAGGATTTCAGTGAAAGGGAGAAGGGGAGGAGTATTTTCTGACGTGTTCCGTCATCAAAAAAGAAGGATACCGGATGGTTTTCCCGGAGGTGTACCTGTCCTGTCTTTCCGGTCATCCGGGTAATCAATGCACCCGAAAGGATAATGAGAAATGAGATATGTAGGAGAAAAACGGCAAAGCGCTTATGCAGCGAAGCAATAACCATGTAATAAAGACTGAACGTACCCAGTAATATCCAAAGTAAAGTAAACCAGATACTATTATAGAATTGGGTGTATGCATCAGCACTGCCGTGTATATGTTCATACCATGTGGCCCGTCCCAGGATCAGGATCAGCAAGGCCATTAAGAAAAATGCGAAAAAACCTGTTTTTTTACTCATCAGGCAAAAATAATGAATAAATCACTCGGTAGGTAAGATTTCCTCTTCAGGTTCTTCGTCAGTATCCTTTTCCTGGTCTTCTTTTTCCGGTTTTGGTAGCCGGATAAATCTCGGTGGTTTAGGTAACGAGCTTTTTTTCAGTTTTTTATCCTTAGGGGGTTCTTGTATGTCTTTATGATGTTTCCAATGACCTTTCTTGAATTTAAGAGCATCCCGGTACATATCCGGTTCATAATACTCATACTCTCCCACAAGGTAAGGCATTAATGGAGCGAGGTGGTCGAATTCTATCCTTCGTTTGCGCCGGTTGTATTCAAGGTACATGCTTTGAGCGGAGGAAAATTCAAATACCACCCGGTATTTCGTCCAGCCGTTTAATTCGATGATGGGTGCACCGAACCATGGATTCCCATTTTCATCGAAGGTCATCACTTCGATCATTTTTTTCTTGGTGTCAAGATTATTCATATCTAATCCCAAAAGCGTATAATACTTCTTTTTATCTTTCGCTTTCTTTTTGGGGATGATCTTATAATATAATGTTCCCAGCCATTCATTGGCTCCAAGTGTCTGGTTTTCCGGTCTTTTTATGGAATCCGACAGGTCTGTCAGGCGAATTACCCGGCTCGGTTCTTTTTTACCGGGAATGACAATAAGGGCGAAATGCCTGTATGATCCATCCCTGAAAGAGTGGTGCCAGTTAAAAAGAAGAAATTTTTTCCTGGGGGCATATAATCTTCCGACCAATCGTAAAGAATCGAATTTATGCTTGTAAGCAGCAGGCATAGTGAGCGTTTGAGCAAGTATCTCTTCAATTTGCAGGTGTTTTTGTATGGCGAGGCTGTCATCCATCGTATTCCTGATTTCACCGAACAACCGGAGGATCGTTTCTTCGACAGGCCAAAAATCAACAGGGTTCTTTTTTTTACCGAATGCACCTGGTAAACATAAAAAACTGATGACAACAAAAATGAATATTTTTTTTCTTCCCATTTCCTGTGACTTAGTTTCCGGAAAAGAGTCCTATTTCAAAATTACATTTAGCTTTTTTAATAGATTTTCTTTAAATGATTTGCCTATGGGGATATTATTCCTGTCATTTCCATTGGTACTGATGATGATCATATTGTCTTCAATACTGTGAATACTGTTGATATTGACAATAAAAGACCGGTGGACCCGGATGAACTGACTGGTCGGGAGTTTTTCCTCAATGGCTTTCATGGTGAAATGGATGGTATATTTATTTTCAAATGTGTTGATGATCACATAATTTTCCATCGCTTCCACCCATAAGATATCTGCATATTTTAATTTTACCAGGGATGAATTATGTTTGATGAATATTTCGTCACCTTTGGAATGCATCCTGCTTTTTTCTTTTCTTTCCTGGGCCTTACTTACAGCTTTACAGAAACGACTGTAGGAGAATGGTTTGAGAAGATAATCGGTAACGTCATATTCAAAAGCATCGATGGCATATTTATCTTTGGATGAGATAATAATGATCTGGGGAAGATTGCTCAACGCATTTAAAAAATCAATTCCGCTCATCTCCGGCATCTCAATGTCCAAAAAGATCAACTCGATGTTTTCATTGGAATTCAATACATTGATGGCATCAACTGCATTGGAGAGCGAATGTAACAGATGCAACGACTCTGTTTTTTTTACAAAGTCTTCTGTAATCTTCCTCACGAAACTATCATCATCTATGATAATGCAATTCATCTTGAGTTTAAAATATGGAGGTAAATTTAATGATTAATTCTAACAAATTTATTTCGGGTGTATATTTTCTTCAGTCAAGCGTTTAATCAGCATTTCCGGGTTTTTTACGGAATTTTTAAACCATTTTAACCGTAACTCTTCTTTTTCAGAGGACGTCAGCTGCCAGCGAATATCAGTTTGCTTTAGCCGATAAATCAGATGGGATAAAACAATCCCGGCGGATACTGAAATATTTAAGCTTTGGGTAAATCCGGTCATAGGGATTTTCAAATGTTCATCTGCATGTTGCAATATACTCTTTGATACTCCCTGATGCTCATTTCCAAATACGATCACACATTTTCCTTTTAGAAGATCGAACTCATACAATCCTGCACTTTCTTCCTGAAGAGATGTAGCTACAATACGATACCCTTCTGATTTTAATTCATTGACGGCGTCTATCGAATTATTTGCCGATCCGTTGAACTTTCGTATGCTTAACCACTTATCCGATCCTTTCAATACCATCGGATTGATATTGTATATATTGTAATTTTCAACAACATGTACATTCTGGATACCGAAACATTCGCAGGTACGTAAAACGGCACTGGCATTTTGGGACTGATAGATATCTTCTAAAAGTATGGAGATATAGCGGGTACGCTCAGCCAATACTTCTTCGATTCTGTTGCGTCTTTCTTCGCTAACAAACTCCGACAAAAAATCCAAAACCAAATTGTTATCAATCATGATAAAAAGGTATCATTTTTTGAAAACAAGTCCACTGGTAAATAATACGATGGAAATTATCATAATGTTACAACTAATTCCCTGTATTTTATCATTTGCTTTCTAAAGTCAAAGATAATAAAATAACCACGACTATGAAAACATTCATGAAGACACGTAGTTGGGTGATTAAAATCCAGTAAATCGAAAGATCATTTATCATTAGTTGGATACATGGATACTTTATCTTTTCTTTCCTGCCAATACGCATGGAAGCTTATAGGTTTTACTGAATCCCGATGAGTTATAGGCATGAAAGTATACGATATAGACTCCGGTCAGGGCTTTCCGGTTGTTTTCATCTGTTCCGTCCCATGTAATGATCCCTTCCGTTTGCATGATTTGTTGGCGTATTAACTGTCGTATTTTCCGTCCGTATGCATCGAAGATGATCACCTCGCCCATCAATGAAGGTGTTTCAAAATGGTAACAAATATCCAGGACATCGTCGAATCCGTCGTTATCAGGTGAAAAAACTTCCGGGAGCAGGGTGACGGCATTTTGTCCGTATTCCGGATCAGTATATTGTGAATTTTTCTTTCCGGGTGTTGCAAATCCTGCTGTCTGGGCTGCGGTATGCCAGTTATTCTGATCGAGGCTGTTACGGTCCGGATGTATGCGTTCTAATGAAACGCCGGACCCAATATTCAGAAAATCAACGTGCTGTTTGCTGTTATAATGTACCTCGTCGATAACGTGAAGACTTTTGTTCAACAACACCAGACGACCGGATTCCTTGGTAAGTGAGGGCATACTCATTAATTGCAGAAAGCATTCCGGAGGACCGGCATCATACTGTTGAAGAATATGATCCGTATTCCGCGATACGACCAGATATTGCTCCGGCATCAGTAAAAACGGATCTTCCGTTAGCCCTGCCGGATTGGATAATTTACCATTGTTGTCCCGCATGGATATTTGCAGGTCGCTGACATTGACCGCCTTTTTCGAGCGGTTGTACAGTTCTATGAATGTATATCCCTCAGGAAACGGATTAAATAGAATTTCGTTGATGATTACATCCAGGCTGTCGGTATATTCCGGCAATGAAAAATGAAACCTTGCCGAAGGTATTTTGTATCCGGCACAGTCCTCGATATCACTTTCTACCGACAAATCATACCATTGCTTTTCCTGCAGAGCATCCTGCAAATTCAATTGTAGCTGGTTAAAATGTTTTCCTGTGATTTCTATATCCCGGATGCTGATCTCAGGTTTTAAGGTAAACAGGGTAATATCCGGAATGAACCCGGCCAAAGATTTGGACACATGTAACACAATGGTGTGTTGATCAGGTGTAGCGATATGCCGGATCTGAGGCAACCTGTCATCTGCATTCCGGGAAAAGACAGAATTTTCTTTCCCGGGTGTTCCGCCGTTTCTATCTACAGATGCTTTCCAGTTAAACGCTCCGCTACAAGTTTGTTCCGGATCGATCAGTTCAAGCGACCAACCTCCGTTTGATTTTTGCGTATCCTTATACCAGTCCGTATTAAAATCGATCCATGATATCACGGTTCCTGCATCATCCTGAAGCATTAGATATTGTCCCGAATTGGCAATAGCCGTCATAGATCCCAATATAGGCATCACAGGTCCGAAACTTTCCATATCCGGAGCAGCATTAGGATGAACCAGTAATAAACGACTCTTTGCTCCGAAAAGAAATGACGGGAATATTTTTGAAGTTTGGCCATATGTTAATGTCCATCCTTCCAGTTCAATATCTTTATCGGAACGATTATGAATTTCAATGTATTCATATTCGGGTAGATGAACTACCGGAGATGGATTGGCCATTACTTCATTGATCACAACATCATTGGGTAATACCGGACAGGGAAAAATAATATTCAAAACGGTATCGCGCATGATATTTTGATTCTGGTCCATTAATCCGGAAACCTTTAAATGATGTTGTATACCACATTGGGGCTGCCCGGGAAAGGACAATGAAAAACAGGTTAATTCTTCCTTCTGGACACCTGTTGGTAAATGGGTACCACCCACTATGGAAAAATATTTCCCATAATCATTGATCGGGTTGATCTCTTTTGAAAAACAAATATTGATCAGGTATCCATTCAATCTGTAATCAATAATTTCCGGTAGTTCCCTGTCTGCAAAAGCTTGTCCGTTTACCCGAAAATCATCAAAATAGAAAGCCTTGCTCCGTGTGACGGTATACACACATACCACACCGAAATACGCAGATGCTTTCACCTGGTTATCAAATGATTCTCCTTCTATGGTATAATTGTTTCCGCCTGTTATATCGCTTTGTACGGTCCAGTTGCCCTGGGCATCACGGGTGGTCAGTATCCGTGCGTGACTGGAAGAGACATCGAGTATTTTGGCCCGCCCGGTGATCAGTTTTTCAACAGTGTTTCCGTTTTGCCGGAATAAACAAATGTCATCATCCGTACCGCCCAAACGAAGGTAATAACCGTTCAACGGACCCGTCAGGTCTGGGTTGTCGGACATCAGGTATACTTTTGTATAATTGGAAGAGGAGGGGTTAAAATCTAATTTGACGGCAAATTCCCAGGAAGCTTCTTTTGCTATATCCGAAGCAACAGACAGATATGACACACCTGCAGCCGCATCATCGAGCCGTAGCCATCCGTTTTCAACAATAAATCGATCTGTATTGCCCTGCCAGGCAGGTTGATGAAGAAAATCCCCGTCTGAAAAATCATCACTCCACTGTGCGGATATGATTTCCGGATAGCACAAGCATAGCAGGAAGACGGTACAATTGAATATTATTTTTCCCATACGTCTAAGTTGACGCAGGCAAAAATAACAATTCTTTTAATATTTGTGTGACTCTTCGTTTAATTCTTCCGTACTGATCTGTTTTTTATTGATGACTCTCCATGCCCAGAAAATGTATGCAGCTACAAAAGGAACAAACAGAGATACATAACTCATCACCGTAAGCGTATAATGACTCGAAGAACTGTTTTCTATGGTTAATGAGTTCTGCAGATTAAAAACAGACGGATAATAACAGGTATGATTGAAACCGGCAATCAGAAACAAGGATAGTACGGTTAAAACGGTACCTGTACCGGCATACCAGACGCCTCTTATAAATCTGGCACTCAACAGGGAATGGATGATCCCGTATAATACCATGATCACCCCTACCAGCAACATGATGAGTACTATCGGCATTTCAATCAGGTTATGCAGGTATTTGTGCGGTTCCATGTTCACGATTTTGGTCACCGGGTCGTAATTGAAACCGTCTTTGAACATTAACCAGATCAGGAAAGTCAGGAATAACACCACGAATACGATGGAATTAGGCAGGAGTCGTATTTTTGCCCGGGTAACCACCGTATTGCTGTTAATATTATTGATGAAATAAAGTAATGCCAATACACGTGCCAGAAAGAACACGGATAATCCCAGTAAAAGGTTATGCAGGTTAAAAGCAGCTTCTAATCCATGATACGGCGTTTCCCATCTGGATGTATTCATATCGCTGACAGAGAACATAGACCCGTTGAAGAAGGTGCCTACTGCCGTACCTATCAGTACCGTACCAATGACGCCATTGAATAACAGGAAAAATTCATAAACACGCGGACCCAGCAGGTTATTAGGCTTCGAACGGAATTCGTAGGATACAGCCTGAAAGACAAAGCAAATCAGTATCAGCATCCAGACCCAATAGGCCCCTCCGAAGCTGGTGGAATAAAACAGGGGAAAAGATGCAAAAAAGGCCCCTCCAAATGTAACGAGTGTCGTGAAGGTAAATTCCCATTTTCTCCCTAATGAGTTAACAATCAATGAACGCTCATCTTCGTTTTTCCCGAGGGAATAGATCAGTGTCTGTCCTCCCTGGACAAACATCAGAAATACCAGGAGACTGCCCAGCAGAGATATAATGACCCACCAGTATTGCTGTAATGCTAAATGTGATAAAGATTCGAACATAACATTTCAGATTTTGAGCACTCAGTGCTATTTGTTGTTTTCTTAAGTCGCATTGATCAAGTTGATTACGTTCAGCAAATGTGACATTAATTGTTTTATATTACTTAATTGTCTGCAATAATTATACTTCTTTTGGTCCTTGCTTGATCTGCCGCACCATGATGGATATTTCGGCAATCAGCAAAACCGTAAAAATAGTGGCAAACAGCCAGAACGTAACTTGAACAGCACTGGCGTCTATCTGTGACACGGCTGCAGCCGTAGGTAAATAATCCTGTATAGCCCAGGGCTGACGACCCACTTCTGCCACTACCCATCCTGCCTGTCCGGCCAGATAGGGCAGGGGAATGGAAAACAACATCACCCACAATAACCATCGGCGTTTTTCCAGGGTATTTTTATAGACCAGCACCAGGACAACAACGAAGAGCAAAATGAATAAAAAGCCGAGTCCCACCATGACCCTGAACGACCAGAAAATAAGCGGTACATTGGGGATAATACTTTGCGGGTCATTTAAGAATCCGTAACCAAAATATTTGAAATAATTGTCCAGAAATTCCTGATCTTCAAATTTAGCCTTTAATGCCTGTGCTTTAGCGATATCATTATTGTTTTTAGCATCCTTGTATTCTTTCAGGACTTCACGCGCTACTTTTCCACGTTCGATCTTCTCAGATGCGGCCATAATTCCATGCTGTTCATTTCCGTTAACCAGATCGTTGATCCCGGCGACATAAGCATTTGCGTCATGATATGCCATAAAGGACAATAATCCGGGGATTTCTATCTTCAATTTTGTCTCTTCGGTTTGGGACGGTATCCCGAATATAGTTAGTCCGGCGTTGTTTTTTCCTTCATGCAGCGCTTCCGAAGCGGCAAATTTTGCCGGCTGGTAATCTGCAATATTACGTGAAGAAGTATCGCCGGTCAATACGAGGAATACTGATGTGATCAATCCGAATACTGCAGCGACTGCCATACTCCGCCGTGCAAAAACCTGTTCGCGTTTTTTCAGCAGAAACCAGGCGCTGACTCCGACGACAAATACAGAGGCCAGAACGAATCCGGATGTAATGGTATGTAAAAATTTACCTATCGCCATCGGGGAAAAAAGCACTTCCCAGAAATTGACCATTTCATTGCGGGCGGTATCCGGATTAAAATGCATTCCTGCGGGATATTGCATCCACGCATTGGCGACCAGGATCCATAATGCTGATAAGCAAGCCCCGAACGCCACCAACCATGTAGAGAGCAAATGTACTTTTTTACTGATCTTATTCCATCCGAAAAACATGATGGCAATGAAGGTTGATTCTAAAAAGAAAGCAAAGATACCCTCAATGGCCAGCGGCGCACCGAATATGTCTCCCACGAACCATGAATAATTCGACCAGTTGGTACCGAATTCAAATTCAAGGATCAGTCCTGTAGCTACTCCGATAGCAAAATTAATCCCAAAGAGGGTCATCCAGAATTTAGTTATTCTTTTCCATTCAGGATTTCCTGTTTTCACATAAATAGTTTCCATAAAGGCCAGCATAAAAGACAGCCCCAGTGTCAGCGGAACAAAAACCCAGTGATAAGCCGCCGTGAGCGCAAATTGTGCCCGCGACCAGTCAACCAACGATAAATCCACATTTTCTATCATAGCCAGATTATTTGGTGAGTTGTTCTATTACATGATCGCTCCTTTCCTGATCATTATCAAAATTAGATTTCAGGAAGTTAGGAAAAAAGAATATCTTCAGTATGGCAAACATAATGAAGAGTTTAATGCCGATGATCAGCCATAACGTTTTTCCTACAGTCATACTACGAAAACCGTCCACATAGAAGCGAAAAATTCTGTATAACAGATTTGAAGATCGGTCCATAAATATAGCTTTGCGTAATGAAAGATGCAATAAAAAACAAAGATAACATTGAATGTATATAAAAGAACAAACAACTCAAAAAAAAGTTGTGTCCTATGATTGATCATCTATTATGATGCTGTACCCGGTAAATTTACTTACATTTTTCACCTGCGTGAACGCATGGAACGACAAATCATATTACATGAAAAAAGATATTCGCAAACATACGAATATCTTTTTTCATGTAATCTTCAGGCAAGATTATAAGATATGCTTTTATACTTTTGATTCCGATGTAGAATCATAAATAGTGATGACCGCAGGAGAGGAGGCACAATTGTTCAATATTTCCCCGAGTTGTTTAAAATGTTCCGTTGCAAAATGAGTTTCAACGGCAGCCTGGTTCTTCCATTCTTCAAAAACGAAAAATTTGGTTTTATCCTGCGGATCCTGATACAACGTATAACTGATGCAACCAGCTTCTGCTCTTGACTTTTCGACCACAGGTTTAACTTCGTTTAAAAATTCGTCTATTTTTTCAGCTTTGATGAAGATCTGTGCTCCAATGATTTTTTTTGAACCTTCTTCTTTTCCATGGGCGCAACATGCCTCTCCATGCGAATGAGCGTGCGTGTGTGAAGATGAATTGTTTTTACTGTTGCATCCGGATATCAAGGCCATGACGCAGAAAAGGGTGATCATTTTTGTTTTCATAACGGTTTTTATTGGATAAATAATAGGTGATGTATTTTAAGTTAATTGCTTGTTTCTTCAATTTTATCCGGCATTTTCCCGGCAAATATTTTCTTCGGACGGGTCAATAAATATATTCCCCAGATAATAAGTGGGATACTTAGCATTTGTCCCATATTCAATACCATTCCTTTTTCAAATGCGACCTGGTCCTCCTTGATGAATTCAATAAGAAAACGTACTGAGAAGGTCAATACTAAAAAGATACCGGATAATACTCCCTGATACATGACAGTCGGTTTCTTAAAATATAAATAGTATAAAAGAATAAAAATAAGCAGATAAGATAATGCTTCGTAAATCTGCGTAGGATGTTTGGCTAAAATTTCATTGGTCCGGACGAATATAAAACCCCAGGGTAATGAGGTTTCCATACCGTATATTTCGGAATTCAACAGGTTCCCTATCCTGATAAGGAAGCCGGATAAGGCCACTACCACTACAATTTTGTCAAGTATCCAGAGAAAGGGTTTATGTTCAACACGTGAAAAGATATACAAAGCGGTCAGAATACCAACAGCAGCGCCATGGCTGGCCAAACCGCCATACCAGATCATAAAAATTTCCCACGGGTGCTGAAAATAATAATCCGGTTCGTAAAAGAGGCAATGCCCTAAACGGGCACCGACAATTGTTCCAATAGCTATATACCAGGTGAGATGATTCAGTACTTTTAGCGGAACATGCTCTTTCCGGAACATTTTCCGGATAATGAAATATCCCAGGACAAATGCAGCAGCGAACAATAATCCGTACCAACGGACAGAAAATACACCTACGGAAAAAATCTCCGGATCAATATCCCATATGATAAAACCCGGAAGTGACATAATTTTTCATTTATCCGAAAAACTGTAAAGAAACTTTTTGTTACAATAATCTTTCTTTGACCAGGTATTCGGCAATTTGTAAAGCGTTAAGCGCGGCTCCTTTACGGATCTGATCCCCTACACACCAGAAATGGATGCCATTGGGGGTAGTCAGGTCTTTACGGATACGGCCTACAAAAACCGGATCTTTGTCGGCAGCAAATAAAGGCATTGGATAAAGACTTTCGGAAGGAACGTCTTCAACAATGATCCCCGGTGCATTTTGCATGGCATTCCGCACGACAGGAACCTCAAGCGGATGTTCCGTTTCTGCCCATACAGCCTCGGAATGTGCCCTTAAGACAGGAACACGAATGGTAGATGCGCTAACCGCAAAATCTGCATGCATGATTTTTTGTGTTTCATAGTGCATCTTCATTTCTTCTTTGG
>JAISOY010000143.1 GCA_031275285.1 Bacteroidales bacterium
TCAACGGATGGACGGTTACTACCCGGTAATCTTCTTTGATCTTGGTGACTATGTGGCAAAACTTTGTACTGATACGGATCTATTGCATCGATTTAAGAACCAACTGGAACGGACAGTTCCGCCCGGTTTGAGTATGCATACCGGCAGTTATTACTCCATGACCATGGGTGCGATAGAGATAAAGGCATTTTCGGGGATAACTATATCTGATCCGAGTATCAATGTTAAAGCAGTGGAAAAAAACGAGACAGCATGGTATAAGGCGACACATTGAGAAAATAGATGTTATTTCAAGCTAAGCAAAATTTATCGTAAATAATGAGAGTGGGCAATTTTTGCCCGTTTATCAGGCGAAGCCTACCATATTGACAATTTTATTCCACTTCGCTCCATGAGATCGCCTTTGGCTTAGTTCCGTTCAAGCGAACGGCAAAGCCTTCATGAGCGGAGCGAATAACCCGACAAGCGGAGCGCGTTAAAACTTAGCAAAGCCCTCACGACCAACGGGAGTAATTGTCAAGCCGTTTTTGCTTCTTTTTCCGGCGTGAACTTAGGCGAACTTAGGTGTAGCCGATCTCACGAACGAAGTGAGTAAAAAGAATGAAGAATCAGTCACTCACCTATCGGGAATCCATGAAAATTAAATCTCCGGAATTCATTATAATAACGTCAGCTCGATATAAGAATATGGTTATTATCTTAAAATAAAAACAATATAATTGCACTTGTACATAGTCGCAATTGATCTTTTATTGATAAAAGATGCCATGGTCTTACCCATTTCTTTAAAATCTGTAGTAAGACTGGTTATTCCTCCAACGGGGATCTCTTTCAATTTAACATCGGTCAAATCGAAAAATATTTGTTTAACTGAAATTCTTCAGAATCATCATCTTTCTTCTATTGTTACTCTTACTGTATCACCCGGTTGTTTACCTATCTGCGCCCGGATATCCTTTCGGATCCCTATAATATGGCAGGGAGTACCCATTTTTACTATGCTTCCAGTGTATGGCACTCCATCGAAAGTAGCATGCACAGGAACCCGTCCTTTTCCGAATACTTCCTTCACGTCGAACGGGATTTCCACATAAGCACCGTCAATATCGGGAACTTTACGAATGACCGCATCAAACTCAAACTTCTTATCCGGCATGATCGTATGCGTTTTACCTTACCCTTTAGGTAATTCATAGGTTACCAGCCAGCTGATACCGAATTTATCGACAAGCATTCCCATATAATCACCCCAGAATTGATCCGCTATAGCCATCGTAATCCGGCCGTCGGCTGCCAGGGCATTGAATATCCTGTCCGCATCCTCTTTGCTGTTGCCCGTTGCCATAATCGAGAAGTTGTTTCCGAAAGTGGTATGGCTTTCGTAGTTTTGGATATTATCAGCACCCATCAGTATCGTCTCTTTGCTGATCGGCAGCCCGATGTGCATGAGCCTGTTCTTGTCATCTTCCGACATAGGGGGCATCCCTTCCTGCGGGGGCATCTCGTTGTACCGGGCAACATAGTTGAACTCTCCGCCGAAAACAGATTGATAGAAATTGAATGCTTTTTCGCAATTACCATTGAAGGTAAGATAAATATTTACTGTAGCCATGGTTTATTTTTAATGATCTGTTCAAAGGATACAAACATAACAAATCACTTTCACTTCTTACCTATCCTGTATAATCTTCCTTCATCGGTTACGGCATAAAGCGCCCCGTCTTTTCCTTCACCTATATCACGAAAACGCTGGTTTTCATCTGCAAGTAACTGCTCTTCACCAATCACTTTATTGTTTTTCAATACAATACGGGCAATATGCTTACTGCTCAATCCGCCTATAAACAGGTTGTTTTGCCATTCGGGAATGACGTCGGAACCATAAAAAGTCATACCGCTCGGAGAAAGGACCGGATCCCAGTAATATACAGGCTGTTCGAGTCCTTCTTTTTGCGTAATTCCTTCGCCTATCTTTTCTCCGCTGTATTCGATTCCGTAGGTGATAGTTGCCCATCCGTAATTCCTGCCTGGTTTTATCAGATTGATTTCATCGCCGCCGCGAGGTCCCATTTCCGATAGCCACAGTTCCCGGGTAATGGGATGAATAGCCAGTCCCTGCGGATTTCTGTGTCCGTAAGAATAGATTTCGGGCAGTGCTCCTTCGGCATTTACAAACGGGTTTCCCGGCACCGGCTGTCCCTCGGGGGTAATGTGAATAACCTTACCATATCCGTTGTCGAGCAATTGGGCTTTGGGCCTGGTTGCCAGATCGGAACGTTCACCGGTGGATACGAAAATATTTCCGTTGTCATCAAAAACAATACGACTTCCGAAGTGCATACTGTTATCATAGTAGGGCATGGCCCTGTAAATAACCTGGAAGTTTTCGATTTGTTTCTCATTGGCAGAGAGTTTTCCTTTTCCTACAGCTGTAAGTGAACCCTGTGGTGTTTTTTCGGCAAAGGTAAAATAAAGCATCCGGCTTGACTCGAAATCGGGTGCGTGAGCAACGTCAAGCAATCCTCCCTGTTTTCTGTCGTCTACCTCAGGGAATCCTGTAATGGGATCGCTTAACTGACCACCGGTGGTGGCGATACGAAGTCTGCCGGCTTTTTCGGTGATGACTAGCCTGCCGTCGGGAAGAGATGTGATAGCCCAGGGACTGGAGAGACCTTTTGCAATGACCTTAACTTCATAAGGAATGTTTGTTTTAACACCCGGAATTCGTGTTTGACCTTCGAATGCGGATTTATAACCGGTGTTCGGCTTTTGGGTTTCCACGGGGGGCAGTATTTGGGAGTTCCGTTCCCGTGGTGTTTTGTTACTGCAAAATGCGAATGCAGATATAAAAAGCAAAGATGATGTTCCTGCTAATAGGATTTTTAAGTATTTCATATGTTTATAATTTGTTTGTTAAGTACATTTGGAACTCACACAATATTCATCATCTCTTTATGTGATTTATTGATCGTGCTCGATTTAACCGTTTTTGTTTTGATGTTTAATGATAGTATAGAACCCACATTTTATGATATCTCATTTTTATTCGATGATTTTTCTGGCAAGCATTCGCTCATAAGGGTTTCATATTTGATATTCTTAATGTTATATGTTCCTGGTTATTTTAGTATAACAATTTATATTACACGCTGATTCGGTTGTTCATTATAAATGAGTACCTAACCCTTGATTTGTTTGATTCTGTGATTATCAAGCTACTTGCAAAAGTAATGAATTTTGATCAGATTATATCAACTTACCCATAGTGCATTTATACAATGCAAGTTTTTAAATGATTAATTTTCTTGTTATTTAATTTATTTATCAACTGTATGGCCATCATAGTCATAATTTTAGATATTTGAATCCATCAAAAGAATTGGCATAATTTCTACGAATCATAAACTGGTCACATGGCTGATGTTTACGCTTTTAATTCAAAATAAAATATTTTACTTTCAATGATCAAGATACTGGAATTTTCATCGATCAAATTCATAACGAATAATTTGACTCTCCGTCGATATCAACCGTTTCGCCGAGATATTTCGGTTTTCGCTTGATAATTATGTCAAAAACCGATTTAACTACTGCCACGTATTCACGAATCACGTTTTTCCGATAGTTGTTATACGTTCCGTTATCTGCGGCAAAGCCATAGCTGTCGATTCCCAGTCGGTTGCCCGTGAAAACCGCGCGGTCGATGTGATAATTTTGCGAAATGATGATTGCTTTATCGACTTTGAAAATCCGCTTTGCACGATATAAGCTCGAATAGGTGTCGAAACCCGCATAATCCAAATATATTCTGGCGGTATCGACTCCGTTCCTGTAGCAATATCGTTTCATTACAGTCAGCTCGTCATAATCTTTTCTTCCGTTGTCGCCCGTCAACAACAGCTTTTGTACTTTATTGCTTTTATATAGGTTGATGGCTGCATTGAGCCTGTCTTCAAGGTATTTACTCGGCGAGTTTCCCCGAATGCCTGCACCTAACACAATTCCTACTTCACAGGGTGGAACATTATTTAAATATTTGTAACACTTTTTGTTGGAACTGTATTTTACAAAGTAATTAATCCCAAGAAATGAGGCGGCCACAATGATTGAAAGAATGAGGATCTTCTTTCTGTTCCGTCTTATACTCTTTTTTATGCTTATAAGAAATTTCATCTTATTCTGAAACTTATAGGTATTACTATATATGACTTTACAGGTTTTCCTTCAAGTATTGCCGGACTCCACGGGGGCATCGACCGGACCAACCGTAATGCTTCGTCGTTGAATCCCCGGCAACTATCAAGTCCCCTTATAATTGTAAAATCCGATAATTTTCCCTTTTCGTCAATAATTGTTCGTATGTATACATTTCCGAAACAGTCATCATCACTCGGCCAAAGCATGTTTTGCTCAATATATTTCTGTATGCTTGGTTGGGTTTCCATTTCACTTCCGAAATGAAATATTGCCGGTTGATCAACTTTTTGATATAAGTATACAAATGTAGAATTATTGAAATTCTTACATTTAGGTTCGATGTATGGAATTTTTAAAGGTAATGTATATTTTACTTTTATTGGATGTCCTCTGAGATCTCCAGGTGTCCAATCCGGCAATAAGTTCAATACTCTTACTATCTCATTTTCTATGAGTGTATCTTTCATATACCAGTCAAACCGTTGAAAACTAACTGAATTAGTTTCGCAGTTGATCACTTTTCCTTCAGTGTCGACAGTAAAGGATGCCATGATTTTACCCTGTTTTACATGAGTATTCAGAATCTTAAAATCCAGATGCGATTCAATAAAGCACCACAGCGAATCTTCACCGCCCGGAAATAAAGGTGATGTTTCTATCAGATCGATTAATCCCTCATCGTCCTGTGAAAATGCAGGAAGAGAAAACGTTAATGAAATCACGAGAAATAATATAAGTTTTCTCTTTAACATATTTATTGTTTCAATCCGCTTAAAACCCGGGCAATTTGATGAAATAAAAGTTCTCCGGGTAAAGATAGCGAATTACTTAAATTTGTATCTACCAACCAACACATTTTCTAGCGTCGAAGTTGGATCGTGCAATGTTTATCCGGATCATATTCATGGAGTTTCGATCATTTAAAATTGTAACTCATGAAAATAACAGAGAAATGGACGTGTTTTTCCAGAGCTGACAGATAAAATGGGGCTTCATAAATTTAATTACCGAGATCCGGTAATTAAATTTTTCAATCAAAAAATGAGTTCTATCTGCATATTTGTCCGGTATTGTGAAGGAGTAACCCCATATTGTTTTTTAAAGATCCGGTTGAAATAAGGCACATCATTAAAGCCCACAGCAAAACAAATCTCCTTGATAGAGAGGTTCGTTCTCACTAACTGTGTGCAAGCCGTCTGTAAGCGGAATGATATAAGATAAGCTGCAAATGGCTCATTTGTAGCTTTTTTAAAGAAAAGACAGAATGCGGTACGATTCATTTTTGCATATTCGGCAATCTCTGAAAGTGTAATCTTATGTTGGTAATTTTCCACAATATACTTATAGATAGCCTGTAACTTTTGTTTGTTCCGGTGTATTTTATTGCCATTAAACACATGATTGCCGATATACTTGTAATCACTGCTTTGTACAATCATATACAAAATTTTCAAAAGGACTATTACACTTTCAGGTTCAGTGTAATTCTCAAATTTATGCAGTAAGCCCTTTATTTCCTTTGCCGTATCGCCCATAATTACAATGCATTGTTTTAATTCCCTATAAAACATGACAATAGGCATAAACTCAGGTGCGAACGTTTCCAGTGTATGCAGGAATGAAAAATTGAATTGCCATGCGGCATTTTCAATCATTCCATTGGGAGCACACAAAGTTTTATCATATACCCAGCCATGCGGCAGGTCAGGTGGAATTAAAACAACCTCACCTTCTTCAAATTCTTCAATAAAATCGTCGGTCACCCGTTTCCCGTTTCCACTGATAACATACGTTATTTCAAATTCAGGATGTTGATGATAAGGAAACTCATCCATATAATAATGCCGATCCCTTCTGTAATGGAATGAACGATGCTCTCTCTTGAATATTTGTTCATAAATAATGCTACCCATCTACTTATGAAGGTTTAAAATGCGAATATAAGACAATTGTTTGAACTATTATGTAACTTACACTTCATGTATACGATGTATTTTTGTTGATCTCTTAATAAACCAGCATCAGATTGTTTTGTATTAATCATTTTATAAAATTCTGTAATTATGAAAAGTAGATATTATTTTTTAGCATTTTTGGCACTTTTTTTAATCATCCCTAATGCAACACAGGCACAAAAAAAGAGAAGTGCTAAAAAGGAAATAGCCATACAACTCTATTCCGTCAGGGAACGTATCGGAAGTCATGTGGGTAATCAATCCGGAAATTACAATGCTGATTACGCTGCCATATTAAAGGAACTTGTCCAAATGGGTTATACAGCCGTAGAATCGGCAGGTTACCATGAAGGATTATTCTATGGCAGAAAGCCGGAAGAATTTAAACGGGACGTAGAAGCTGCGGGTTTGAAAGTATTATCTTCCCACTGTAACAGATATCTTGCTCCGGAGGAATTATCTTCGGGTAATTTTACAGAATCCATGAAGTGGTGGGATCAGTGTATAGCTGCACATAAGGCAGCAGGAATGACCTATATAGTTGTTCCCTGGCTCGATGTTCCCAAAACAGTAAAAGACCTGAAAACTTATTGCGATTATTATAATGAAATCGGAAGACGATGTAAAGAAAATGGTATGAAATTTGGCTACCATAATCATTCACAGGAATTTCGGAAAGTGGAAAATCAGGTAGTGATGATGGACTACATGATAGAAAACACCAATCCGGAATACGTATTTATTGAGATGGATGTATATTGGACAGTAATGGGGAAAAACAGCCCGGTTGAATACTTTAAGAAATATCCCGGACGTTTTACTGTTCTCCATATAAAAGACCATAAAGAAGTCGGACAAAGTGGAATGGTCGGTTTTGATGCTATTTTCAATAATGCGGATATAGCCGGAACAAAACATATTGTTGTTGAAATGGAAGGTTATAGTGAAAGTTTGGAAAAAGGTCTTAAAACAAGTATTGATTACCTTTTAAATGCTCCTTTTGTGAAAACTTCTTATAGCAAATAGATCCAAACCAGGAATGGAATAAATAATGAATAGAAAAACATTCATACAAACAACCGGTGCATTAGTTGCAGGAGCCATAATAGGGAAAGTTGAAGCTGCGGAACATCATTGGAGTGATAATACTCATCGCGCTTCCCCTGATTTTCCGTTGATCGACCTGCATGTCCATCGTTCCGACAACCAGTCGATCGGGGATATTGTATCTAAATCAGAAAAGACTGGCATCCGGTTTGGCGTTATGGAAAACATAGCTCCATGGGGAATACAGAATGATACACAATTGAAGACCTATATTGATGCGGTAAAACCCTATCCCGTCTATGTGGGTCTTCAACCCATGAGCCCGGGATGGTCGAAGAACCTCTCTCCCGAACTGATCGCCCAGGCCGACTATGTAGCCATGGATCCACAGATAATTCCGAATGGAAACAGTTACGGTGAAACGATCAAAATATGGGAATACGCGACTTATATTGATGACCCTGATGCTTTCATGGAACGCAACATGCAACATTATATGGAGATCCTTACAGGTGACGAACCTTTGGATATATTTGCCTGTCCGTTGTTTTTACCTATATCTGTTCAACGGGAATACAATAGGTTATGGACAAAGAAACGTTTGCAGCAAATCATTGATGCAGCCTATGCAAGAAACATAGCCATTGAAATTAATGATTTGGTCCGTGTTCCTGATGAACAGTTCATTCTGATGGCAAAACGTGCGGGATTGAAATTTACATTCGGTTCGGACACCCGCGACCAGAAAACAGGCCGTTTAGATTATTGTAAATACATAGCTACAAAATGTAAACTTACACAAGACGACTTTTTTATACCAAAACGACAAATACGTTAACCTGACCATGGGAATGAATCGGGTTAACGTAATGAAAAATAGTTGCGGTTAGGTAAATTACGCCACAGGAATGATCCGGCTTTTACCTGGCGAGTCGTACCTTGTACAATTTCACATCGGGAATATTGATGGTTTTATCCGGATTCCTGAGATAGATATTCTTTGTCCACCAGCTTTCTTCGGCCTGCGTATATACTAACTTTTTGCTTCCTGCGATGTAATTGACCGATTTGATGTTCCTTGCGGTTTTCAACGGCTCAAAAGGGATAAATGTTTCGTTGGGAATGCTGAAAGAGTGTACGCCATGGTGTTCGGAAATCAGCAACTCATCATCTGAAACGGGAGAAAGGTCATGTCCGCCTTTACCCGGAATAATCCATTTCTTTTCAAGTTTTAATGTAGGCAATGGCGTATTCCAGCCTACCAACGAATATTCGCGAAGATCGTTGTATCCTAATGTATACAACCGTTGCCGTCTGGCATTCCACACGACGCCGTGTCCCGAATACAAACTGTCTTTGTACAGTACCTTTTCGGGTTGGTTCATGTCATATATTTCAATACTGTTTCCTTTCGAATGCGTAGAAAGAGCCACAGCAATACGGCCATTGGGCAATACATCGGCCGAATGCGCCATCGGAGCGTAAGCATAAAACAGGCATTTCTTAGTTGACCGTTCAATCAATACCACACCGCCACCCGATGAAGTTACCAGGAGATTCTTACCACCATCTACCGGTTTGCATTCATCCAGTGGAACCAGGTACTTTTGATATCTTTCAGGTAGTTGTGACGCTGCTTCGGCTACTTTCCAACTCCAAACGACTTTGACATCAGTTCCGTTCGAAGCCTGCTCGTCTATGATCAGGATTTTGTCATCGCCACATGCGATGAGCTCATGGTACGGGTTGTTATTACTACAACTGACGAAAAAAAGACAAATTATAAAAATAAAGATGATTGGTTTCATTGTATTTAAGAATTATATGATCATTATTATTGTGCATCATAGTCCATGAAGTTCCACTCTTTGATGTGTGCAGGCCGGCGTTTGGCTACAATAGCATCAAACTTTGCCGGCATTTCAGGGTGCTGTACGGCAATATTTGTGGTTTCGCTACGGTCTTGCGCAAGATCGTATATCTCCCACTGAACTTCCGGGTTATTGATTACCTTTTGTTTCACACCTTTTAAATTGCCCATCCTGACGGCTAATTGTCCGCCCTTGGCGCCAAATTCCCAATACAGGTATTCATGTCTTTGTTGGTTTTCTTCACCCAGGAGTGTAAATTCCGTCGGTATAATAGGGAGTACTTTCACCTGCAATTTCCTTGAATGTGGCGTAAACATCGTATTGCGCCGAGATATGTTCGGTTACAGTTCCCGGTTTGATCCTGGCCGGCCAACGTGCAATAAACGGCATGCGTATCCCGCCCTCGTACACGTCGGTTTTTAAGCCTCTTAGCCCATCCGTACTGTTGAAGTAACCGGCATTGACACCACCGTTGAAGGTAGTCCCATTGTCGCTTGAAAACATCACAATAGTGTTTTCATCCAGCCCCAGTTCTTCCAGTTTTTCCAGGATCATCCCTACTTTACTGTCCATCCGTGTAATCATGGCCGCATAAGTGGACAATGGCCTGCGATTGGGGCAATAACCCTTATCACCAAGGTAAGGTGTTTCGTCGAACATACCGTCGTATCCGGCAAGACTTTCGTCAGGAACCTTGCTATCTCCAGAACATGCATATTTAAAAGCTAAAGATATATCATATCAAACAGGGTATTAGTGATATCTATTTTATGGCTTACAAGTATTGAGATGCATGCCTACAAGAACACGCCAATTTATTTAATCCGGAAATAGAAAAATATTTGGGAGAAGAGCGGATTTATTTGAAACATAAGTGAATTCATCTCAAAAAAATTGAAAATAAGCCGTAATTTTATAAATTTACGGCTTATTTTAATGCTAAACTCATGAAAGAACAAAAACGACTGTTTGAAATTGTGAAATCAAAGATATCCGGCCAATACAGGTTAGCGGATATTATTGAAGATTTGTTGGGGGTGAGTAGTGATTCTGCATATAGACGGATTAGGGGTGAGAAAGAACTTTCTTTTTCCGAACTTAAAAAGATCTGTGAAAAGTTTAATTTGTCTATGGATGAGATACTTAATTATAATTCCAATCAAGGTGCGTTATTTCATTATATTCCCGTTAATCTTGAAAATCAGGAGAGTTATATTGCAAGGTTCCGCTTTTATCAGTCGTCCAGGAATAAGATAGAAGGATTGATAAACAAGATTGAATTAAGTTGATAAATGTTCCTTTTTATTGGTAATTTTCCATTTATTATCCCATAATTATTTGCATAAATCCGTAATTATTTCTTCTGG
>JAISOY010000144.1 GCA_031275285.1 Bacteroidales bacterium
TTTATCATATTTGAAATTGCATTAATATAAAACCAGTAAAAATGAAAAAAACATTATTAATTCCCTGCCTATTTTCGTTAATGTTTATCTCATGTTCCGTAAGTCACCCTTTCGCTGAGAATCAATTAGCCGACTTTCAGCATTATGGATATGTAATTGATCAATCCGGTCAACGTATAGATGGTTTATTGGAGCTGAACGCTTATGGGAATCTTTGGTTTAACCAGAGTAAAATTGGCTTTTGCCCACAAACAGAAATCGATAAAGCCAAAGGTTCCGGTAAATCCAAAGTCAGGTCACAATGGTATAAGGCTTCAGATTTACAAGGTTATGGATATGGAAGTAAAAAGTTTGTCACTAAAAAAGTACGCTTGGGTACTGGCATGCAATGGCGTATGCTTGAAGTCTTATCCGTACAACAAAAGACATATAAATTTTACAATTCGGGGGAATCGCCATCGAAACCTGACAGATACAGCGTATTAAAAGAAAACGCCAATGGGGAACTGGAACAGATCAGATAGTTCCAGATAGCGCGTATTTGTAATGCGTTCTAACATAAAATGAGCAAAAAGTATATATAAAGCAAGAAATATGTAATAACAGTAACATCAACAATGACCAGCAAACACATGAAGATAAAAAAGATGATTGCCGCTATGTTTCCGGTTTTTCTACTGTTCACCGGTTGCTTTAAGGAAGAAAAAACACCTGTCAACGCTGATTTTGCAGTTACAATTCAGGACAATGATTATTCCGTACCGGTACGCATGAACATTGAAAACCATACTACCGGGGCGGATCATTACCTCTGGACGTTCGAAGGCGGTGAACCCTCTTCTTCGGAAAGTTCCCATCCCGGTATGGTAACGTATCATACCGCCGGCACTTATACCATCCGCCTGGAAGCATGGAACGATGACGAACGGAAAACCAGGGATTTCAGCCTGGTACTTGATTCCGCCGTGCTTGTCGCTTTTGATGTGGATATGCCGGTCAATAACATATCTCCTGTAGAGGCCGTAATTACCAACACCACCAGAGGTGCCCTGTCCTGCCTGTGGAATTTCGGTAATGGCGATCCGGAAACTTCGCAATCGTTTTCTCCTGCTTCTGTTATTTACACACAACCCGGAGAGCATATCATTACACTTTTGGTATCCAACGGCCGTGAACAGTATTCTTTATCCAAAACCATCCAAGTATTACCATCCATGCAGGCCGGTTTTATTATCGAACCTTCATTCGATGACTTCGATATGGAAGCGCCTTGGACAGGTACCTTGAGTAACACTACTGTTTCGGGCCTTACCTACATGTGGAGCGCATCCGGTGGAACCATCGCTGACCCGCAGGCCGAAAGTCCCCGGATCACCTTCGATGTCCCGGGCACCTACAACATCACATTAGAAGCACAGAACGGAAAAGAGGTGCAAACACAGGGACAAACCGTTACCATTAAAGAAAACACCAACCTGTACACTATAGCGGATATAAAACTGGGCAGTACTACCGCACATGCATCTGTCGGTTGTTTTTTCTCCTGTTTGCAACGCAGGGTTCTTACGCAAGGCGATATGTCTGCACCATCCCCGCCTCCCGTTGACCTGGTGTTTTTCGGTATGGGGCCGTTGTTCCCTTATTGCCGCTTTGTTTCACCTGACGCAGCCGGTTCACTGCTCGTTTTCGATGATATCCCGGATGCCGGCAAAACCTATTTTGTCAATAAACAAGCCACGCCCATATTCACGGTAGCCGACTTTGATGCTATGCTCACCGACGCACCGCTTCGCAACCTGGATATCCGCAGCATGGATACCGGCGATCAGTCATTCGCCGCACAAACACCATACATTGTATTATTTGAAACGGCTTCAGGACGTAAGGGAGTCATCAAAATCAAGGGATATATTGCTGAGGGAAATAATTCATATATACTGGCAGATGTAAAAGTAATGAAGAATTGAGAATTGAAAATGGAGAATTGAGGTGTAGCCGGTTTCATATAGCAAAGCGAGTTATGGAACATATTGTTGAATACGAATCATTCCTATTAAGACCATACACATAATAATGAAGAATTGAGAACTTGGACCAGCGATCCCACGAGCGGGTGCGAGTAATGGAAAATTGAGAAGTTAGCGCTAGCGGTCTCATGTAACAAAGTAAATAATGGAGCAGGTTATCGAATACAAATCATTCATTTTAAACCATACACGAATGATACATACATATAATCAAGAACACCAACCGATTTGTCGAGAACGGAACATTCTCCATTTTCCATTTTCCATTCTCCATTCCATCCGTTTCTTACTGTTTTTTTTCATTCTCCATTCTCCATTCTCCATTTTCCATTCCTCCTCCATTCTCCATTCTCAACAACTACAGCTGGACAACCTGAAAGAACAATTCTCAAAAGATAAGATATTCCGTATAAACGGTGGTATCTCCGCCAATGCAGTTTACTATGACGGAAGTAATACCACCCGCGACCCTTTTAACTGGATACTTTCGGGAAATGTCAACTTCAGCTTTTTCAACCAGATCAACCTGCCTTTTAGTTTCAATATCAACAATCTGGGAGCCAACTATACCTACCCTACTATGCCTAATCGTTTTAGTATCCATCCTACCTATAAATGGATAGCAGGACATATCGGTGATGTTTCCATGAGTTTCTCCCCCTATACGCTTGGCGGACATCAATTCACAGGAGCCGGCATAGAACTTACTCCTAAGAAAATACCAGTCCGGTTTTCAGCCATGTATGGACGTATGTTGAAGGCTACTCCCTATAATCCGGAAAATCCGCTGGCAGGAACCGCTTACAAAAGGATGGGATATGGGGCCAGAGTGCAATATGAGAAAGATAGCTATGCCTTAGGTATGACCTGGTTCGGTGCGAAAGATGAGCCAAGTTCGCTGGCGTGGAAACCCGACAGCCTGCTGATTTACCCCAAGAATAACCAGGCATTCAGTTGGAATGGGGCTTTGAAGATCATCAGTAACCTAACGCTTACCGGGGAATATGGAATCAGCATATTGACCCGTGATTCCAGGATGCCTGAATCGGGCAGTGCGTTTTTCGATAAGCTATTCCACAAAACTGAGTCAACTGCCACCTATCATGCTTTCAATATAAATCTAAGCTACCGGTTCCTCAAGAACATGATCAGTGTCGGGTATGAACGTATTGACCCGGATTACCAGACATTGGGCGCTTATTATTTCACCAATGACCTGGAAAACATCACCCTGAACTTTGCCCGCCCGTTCTTTAACGATAAGGTGACCCTGTCGGTAAACGGAGGTATACAACGCGATGATCTTGACAAATCCAAGGAGTCAAAGACCAAACGGTTTGTAGGGGCGGTGAATGTCAACGCCGCACCCAATGAAAATCTGAATATTACAGCATCGTATTCCGGTTTCCAGACCTATACCAATATCAAGTCGCAATTTGATTATATCAATGAAATCACGATATACGACAACCTTGACACGCTGGATTTCACACAACTCTCGCAAAATGCCACTGCCGCCGTCAATTATGGGTTCGGCAAAAATGAGAACAGGAGACATACGTTGGGATTTAACCTGAATTTCCAGGAAGCAGCCGATAAAGAGAATGACATTATCCGTACAGGAAGTGTATCCCGTTTTTATAATTTTGCGTCTACCTATGGATTGCTTTTCGTACCGTTAGGCCTGCAAATTACCACATCAGCCAATGTGACATACAACACCATCGGTTTCGACAAATCATTGACCTGTGGTCCGACACTCGGAATGATGGCCTCTCTGTTTGAAAAAAAGCTGACTACAGGTGTTGCCACATCCTATAATGTAAGTACAAGCAACGGCAATGCTACAGGAAATATTTTGAACCTGCGTTGGAACATGTCATACATATTCTGGAAACGTAACACGTTCAGTCTGATACTGATCAGCCAACGGCGTGAAGTAAAAGAACGTGATACTACGAAGGATTTTACAGCTACCTGTACCTATGCATACCGCTTTTGAGAAGGCCTTTCCCCAAATCATAAAGCTGATTTCCCTCTGATCCCCTTCTCCTTTCCGCGGTTGTCCGTTGATATATTCTATCTTGCTGTAAGGTTTTCCGTCCCTGTAAATGGTACCTTTATTTTAAACCGGTTCGCCGTAAGGAGCTCCCGTATCATATAGCCTGCTGTATATTGCAAAAGAATACACTTTAATTCATGCGGTTATGGTGTTTGTCCGCAGATTATTTATACTCTGTACAAATTAGACGGATAATTTGTTTTAAAGGGGCAAAATCTCTCTCTTTGTAATACTAAATCATTAAAATTTTGTATGATGAGCATCAAAGGAACCAAAACAGAACAAAACTTATTGAAAGCTTTTGCGGGGGAATCGCAGGCATACAACAGGTACATCTTTTTTGCCAAACAGGCCCGGAAAGACGGATATGAGCAAATTGCCGCATTTTTTGAAGAGACGGCAGCCCAGGAACAACAACATGCCAAAATTTTCTTTGAATTTTTAGAAGGCGGCATGGTAGAGATTACCGGATCTTATCCGGCCGGAGTGATCAGCAATACAGCCGACAATCTTGCCGAAGCAGCCGAAGGGGAATATGAGGAATGGGATTCGCTTTATCCTGAATTTGCCCGTGTGGCCGAGGAAGAGGGATTCAAAAAGGTAGCCATGGCTTTTAAATTGATCATCCCTATTGAAAAATCACATGAAGAGCGTTATCGTAAGCTTTTGCAGAATCTGCAGAACGACGAGGTATTCCAACGTTCCGATAAGATGGTGTGGGTCTGCCGTAAATGCGGGTACATTCATTATGGCGAGAAAGCACTCGAAAAATGTCCCTGTTGCGCACATCCCAAAGCTTTCTTTGAAATCAAGGCTACCAATTATTGATATGTCTTTCCGGATAGATAAAAAATAAGGTATCCTCCCCTGGATACCTTATTTTTTTGTATGTGGCTACTGGCTTTTGGAAAATCGATAATTTTAAAGAACAAGTACCACTTCTTTTAAGGTAAAAGATCATCCTTTTGATCAAAAAATAGAGAAAACCCGGCTTTTTCAGCTGCAATTCATATTTCTCAGTACGGGGAAGGAAATCTTCCTGCAACTGGTATTTTGTTATTTCGTTAAAATGATGTATCTTAGCGAAATAACAGAATACTAAAAAGCTATCACACTTTTTGGACAGCACCGTATTACAGTTACGTTGAAATGATTAATTGTTTTGATTATGAGTAAGATATTTGTTTCTCTTTGCATGATATGCCTATTCGTGTGTGCATGTAATAATCCGTCCCCAAAGACCGGATCCCATTCAGCTGTTGAAAAAGTAAAAGCTGCTGCCGATACTATTATATATCCATCTGATTCTGATACTATATGGATAAATATAGTGGATGGTAAAGGCACAGTACGGATTCACAAAAAGGAACAGCAGAACATCAATCTGAAATTCAGTTCCCAGGATTACACACAAATGTATGGTGTTTTATCATTCCGGGATTCTACGGCAAATATCAGATTTTCACAGATCACCATGCCTAATGGCAGCATGGATGGGCCATTCGGAAAAGATATTACATACGACCTGAAAGAAAAAGGTAATTATAGATTATCTGTACATGAAAGCCTGATGGCTGGTGATCCATGGGCCGGAGATTTCACCGTGACGATCAATCTAAGTAAATAGATGATGGCTTTTCCACAATAAGAATCGTTCATTATCAATAGTTGACATGAAGGTGTCCAAAAAGGCCTTTTACAAGCGGAGTAACAAAATGACTGCGTTGAGTTAAAGGTTAAGCCGGTATTTCGGCCTTTTTGGACAGCCCCTTTTATTTAATTTACTTCCAGTTCCTGCCATGAAGGCAATTTTGGGAATCCGGCATGCGGTTCCCTCTGGTACCAGAAAACTACCGACGCTATATCCGATTTCTGAGGCAGGTAACGCCCTCCGTGCCTCCATCCGAGATCCTGGATGGTGACCCGGAGATCTTTTTCAAAACGGATAGGATCGGTAATGTGCCAGCGATATAGTCCGAAACGCTGTTGTGAACGGTATGTACCGTCAGGGCGGATCACCTGGTGCAATCCCGCATAAGGCGTACAAAATTCCTTATAATTTCCCTCTCTGTCGAAATTATAGGAGCCACAGAAATAATCTTCCGTTCCTGTTCCGCAGATGGTAGGAAACTGTTTGTCGCCGTCCATGAAGAACTTGATCTCACCTTCGCCCCACCAGCCGTTATTATTTACTCCCCAGGCCATATAAACGCCTACATAATGTCCTTTCCCTTTGATCCCGTCTACAATGGTATAATCTGAGCCCTCATTGTACGGGGTCCTCCTGAACTGGGCATGGAAATATCCAGCATCTTCCGGGAC
>JAISOY010000145.1 GCA_031275285.1 Bacteroidales bacterium
CAAGGGAGAAGGAAGCGGTAAATCGGATCGTATATATAAGAATTCAATGATGGTACTGGATATACTGGCCAACAATAATTGGGAACGTCCGGTTTACTTTGCAGTAACCGTATCGCCTGAGAACTTCCTGAATCTAACGCCTTATTTCCAGATGGATGGTCTGGCTTATCGTTTTGTCCCCATTGAAACGCCTGACACGCAATATGGTGAAACAGGGCGTATCGATGCTGATAAATTATATGATAAAATGATGAACCAATTCCGCTGGGGAAATATCAGCGATCCAAAGGTCTATCTTGACGAAACAAATCTCCGGTTACTGACCCATTTCCGCAGTAATTTTTCACGTCTGGCAGGAGCTTTGAACCTTGAAGGGAAAAAAGACTCTGCCGTACAGGTATTGGACAGGGCTTTTGAATCCATTCCTGTTTATCAGCTGTCATTAAATTATATGGATGTTTCATTTGTTGAACAATATTATAATGCCGGAGCTTTTGATAAGGGGAATGAACTGGCGGAAAAGATCTTTTCTGCTTCGCGCGAAGAATTGAATTACTACCTCAGTTTTCCGAAAAAACTCCAGAGTAGCCTGGAAAGAGAGTTAAGAATCCGGATGTATACCATTGATTCATTGAGTCGGTTGGCAAAAGCATACGAACAAACTGAATTGTCTGAAAAAATGGAAACCCAGATAAAAGAAGCTTTCCCTCATTTATTGATGGAATAAAATAATCAACAGGCGTTTTTATGGCGCCTGTTCTTTTTGTTTAAAATCATAACGAATATATGCCGGACCTTTTACAGCAACGATTCCTTGAATATATTCGTCAATACAAACTTTTTACTCCCGAAAGTAAATTACTGGTAGCTGTCAGTGGTGGTATCGATTCTATGGTAATGCTTCATTTATTGCATTCAGTTACCTCTGATTGCGTTGTCGCTCATTGCAATTTCGGATTACGTGGTGATGAATCTGATGCGGATGAAGATTTTGTGGTAAGAAAAGCCAATGACCTTGCTTGCCACATACATACCATAAAATTTGATACGAAGACATATGCCGACCGGAATGGTATTTCCATCCAAATGGCAGCCAGGGATTTACGATATCAGTGGTTCGCTGATTTGTTGTCCCGGTATCATTATGATTATGTAACTGTTGCACATAATCGTGATGACCGGATAGAAACTTTATTTATTAACCTGGCAAGAGGTACCGGAATTAAAGGATTGGCGGGGATCCAGCCGAAGACCGAACAAATCATTCGTCCGCTATTGTTTGCATCCAGAGATGAAATTGTTGCCTATGCACAGCAGGAAAATATTGTCTTTCGTGAAGATTCCAGTAATGCCAGCGATAAATATGCCAGGAATTATATCCGGCATCATCTGATTCCCGGATTGGAAAATTTCTTCCCGGGAGTACGGAAGATCATAGAACGGGACATCGATCATTTTTCCGGGGTAGAGGCTTTATACAAAGATTCTGTTGAAAGGTTCAGGCGAATCGTGACAAAAGCCCAGGGCGAGGATTTATTGATCGATCATCAGCAGTTGATGGAAACTCCATCGCCTCCGGATTTATTATTTGAAATCATTCGTCCGTATGGTTTTTCACCGGCTGTTGCTGACGATGTATTGGGTAAGGTATGGGAATCAGGCCGCCGGTTTTTCAGTAAAACACATCAACTGTTGTGTGATAGAAAGGAAATCATGATCAGTCCCCTGAAAAATATAGGACCGGGGCAATTCCCGGTCGACCTGTCCCGGAAAGAAATGAAAGTCCCCATTCATTTAAAGATCGACCATTTTGACGTCTCTCCGGGGTATGTTCCGGATAAAGACCCTAATATCGCCTGTCTAGATGCTGATACTCTTCACCCACCTTTATTTTTGAGAAAATGGCAGGACGGGGATAGGTTTCAACCGATCGGAATGAAAAAGATGAAAAAACTGAGTGACTTCTTTATAGACCGGAAATTATCCTTGTTAGAAAAAGAGCAGTTATGGATACTGGTGTCCGATGGCAAAATTGTCTGGATACCAGGGTACCGAATGGATGAGCGTTATAAAATAACCGACAGGACCAAACGCGTGGTGAGATTTACTTTGATCCGTTAAAGTAAAATCCTTTAGTCTTCTTCTCCGGAATTAGCCACATAACCTTTCATAATTCCACGCTTGGAATCCTGAATGAAATGAATAATGGTATCGCGTTCAGCGCTCTCAGGGAAATTATCTTCAATATATTTCAAAGCTTCCGTATGGTTCATTCCTTTCTGGTAAAGCGAGCGGTAAATATCCTGTAATTCGTATATTTTTTCATTGGTAAATCCACGACGGCGCAACCCTATGGAATTAACACCGACATAAGCCAACGGGTCTCTTCCCGCCTTTACATAAGGAGGGACATCTTTGCGCACCTTGGATGCACCACCGATCATTGAGTGGGTGCCGATGTGGACAAACTGATGTACCATGGTGCCTCCTCCGACAATAGCCCAGTCTCCGATCTCTACCTCGCCGGCAATTCCGGTATGACTTACAATCACACAATAATCACCTATTTTACAGTCATGTGCAATGTGTGCATATGCCATGATCAGGCAATGATTGCCGACTACAGTCTTATTCTGGGTTTTTGTTCCGCGGTTGATGGTCACACACTCCCGGATGGTGGTGTTATTCCCAATTTCCACCGTAGTATATTCTCCGTCGAACTTAAGATCCTGTGGTAATCCGGCAATGACAGCTCCGGGAAAAACAGTACAGTTCTTACCGATCCTGGCTCCGTCCATCACTACGGCATTAGACATGATTTTCGTCCCATCCCCGATCACAACATCCTTTGCAATATTCACAAATGGCTCAATTACTACATTCTCGCCAATTTGAGCTTCAGGATGAACGCAAGCCAATTGATGTATCATTTCTTAATTATTTATCTAAGTCTGTAAAAAATTATTCTCCTGTTACTTTGACGATCTGAGCAGTCAATTCACCTTCCGTGGTAAGCGTCTCACCCACATATGCCTGGGCAACCATCGTTGCAATGCCCCGTCGTATTTCGCCCACCAGTTCCAGACGAAGGATCAGGGTATCACCAGGCACCACCATCCGGCGGAATTTAACTTTGTCGATTTTCAGGAAGAAGGTCAAGTAATTTTCCGGATCAGGGACTGATCCTAAAACAAGGAGTCCTCCTACCTGGGCCATTGCTTCAATAATCAATACACCCGGCATCACTGCCTGTCCTGGAAAATGGCCGACGAAGAAAGGTTCATTCATCGTAACGTTCTTTACACCCACCACTACATGTTCATTCATGCTGATGATTTTATCCACCAGCAAAAATGGCGGGCGATGGGGTAGCACGTTCTTGATTTGTTCGATATTAAAAACAGGCTCCGTATTGGGGTTGTATTGTGGTATCTGCGCTTTCGCCATCTCTTTTTTAATGATTTGGCGGAGCATACGGGCCATCTGGTTATTAGCTGCATGGCCAGGTCGTGTAGCAACAATTCTTCCTTTGATTTGTTTTCCTATCAGTGCAAAATCCCCTATCAGATCCAATAGTTTATGGCGTGCCGGCTCATTACTGAATCGTAGTTCCAGGTTATTCAGGATACCTTCCGGTTTTATCTGGATCTTAGGCATATTAAAGATTTTGGCCAATCGGTCAAGTTCATCCTGTCCGGCCGGTTTATCCGCTATCACAATAGCATTGTCCAAAGCTCCGCCCTTGATCAGGTTATGCTTGATCAACGGTTCCAGTTCATGAAGGAAAACAAATGTCCGGCAGGGGGCAATTTCTTTTTCAAATTCATCCATACTGGTAAGCATGGCATATTGATGTCCTAAAGTACGGGAATTATAATCGATCATTACATCAATGCTGAAATGGTCGTCCGGATAAATGGCAATTTCTACTCCACGTGCTTTGTCAGCATAAACGATCCGTTCTTTTATTTCAAAATATTTACGGACAGCATCCAATTCTATGATTCCTGCCTGTTTGATCAATTCTATAAATGGTTGTGAACTCCCATCCATGATCGGCATTTCAGGACCATTTATTTCCAGTAAAGCATTATCCACACCCATTCCCCATAAAGCAGCCAGAACATGTTCAATAGTACTTACCCGGGCTCCGTTTTCTTCAATGGTGGTTCCCCGTGAAGTGTCCACCACGTTTTCTGCAATTGCCGAAACGACAGGTTGACCATCCAGGTCAAGGCGCTTAAATTTATAGCCGTGATTGTTAGATGCAGGCCGAAGGGTCAATTCAACCTCTACCCCGGTGTGTAATCCTTTACCTTTAACAGAAACAGGTTTTTGAAGTGTATGTTGCTTTACCAGCATAATTTTACTTTCGATTTATGATTCATAAAAATATTGTAAATCCAGATGACTCTGAAAAATTTTGCAATAATAGTTCTTTTTCCTTAAATTTCCTCATTTCCTGCCTATTTCTCACTATAATATAATCATGTTTACTGCTTTTTAAGGTTTAGTAATTTTATTTGTTAGTGCAACCAGAAAATAATATGATTCATGGTGATTGACTGTAATATGGTATACCTGCCGGTTTTTTAACTCTTGATATGAAGGAGTGATTCTGTATAGGTTTCTGTATAGGTTTCTGTGGGCACAGAAAAAGGAAATGTTTGTAGGGAATTGTTCCAATAATTGTCATTTAATCCTTTTTCACAGAAGATTGATTTATATATTTGCAGGATATAGGATGCGGTTCGGCAATTTTTCGAAAGCAAGCTTTCTACAATTACTCTCACCTTTCACTATATTTGTGTTTGAAATAAAATAATAGAAAAAATAACATTATAATGGAAATAAAAAAATGTTCGTTGCTGATTCTGTTACTTTTCTTACTGGCTGCATGTGTTAATAATACTTCAGGTAAAAGGGAAATAGTGAATTTAATTTTAGATACCGATATGGGGCCGGATTATGATGATGTTGGTGCTATGGCGTTGATGCATGCTTTGGCTGATAGTGGACAGGTGAACATTCTTGCAACGATTTCTTCCAATAAAGACGAACGTGTCATCCCCTGTATTGAAGTGATCAATACTTATTTTAACCGACCGGCGATTCCTGTTGGGGCACCTAAAAGTGAAGGTGGTGTTTCGATGACAACATGGCATCATACGAAATGGACTGAATTTTTACCGGAAAAATACCGGCATCAAACTGAAAAAACATCTGTTGCACCGGATGCTGTGAAGGTTTATCGCCGGATTCTCAGCGAACAGCCGGATGGAAGCGTGGTTATTTCTACAGTCGGTTTTTTTACAAATTTAAAAGATTTGTTGTTTTCAGGGGCTGATGAGTATAGTTCGCTTTCCGGAAAGGAATTGATCCGGAAAAAGGTGAAACATTTGGTTTCTATGGCGGCGCATTTTCCGCAGGGGAGGGAGTTTAATGTATTTTGTGATGCACCGGCATCTATAGTAGTGATCAATGAATGGCCTACTGAGATCATTTTCAGTGGTTGGGAAATAGGGGATAGGGTACTTACAGGGAAAATCCTCGTGCAGATGCCGGTGGAGAATAGTCCTGTAAAAGATGCTTATAGCCTTTCTTTTGCCGAAGGAGACCCCAACGGGCGGATGAGCTGGGATCAGACGGCTGTTCTGGTCGCAATAAAGGGATACGAACCTTATTATTCCATAGAAAGAGGAACTGTCTCTGTAAAAGAAGATGGCGCCAACACATGGACCCCTTCGGAAAATGGAAAGCATATCCGGCTGATTGAAAAAATGCCTCCTGAAAATATCGCTTCTTTAATAGAAAAGTATATGATGCATCAACCGGTAGCAAAGTAAAGGCTATCTGGTCTTGTTACACTTGTCTTTGAGTGTTTCCCGGATATTATTGTCAATAAAGCCTGAAGATCCGGTCCATCAGTTGCCATTTTTCGGCGGAACTTGCTCCTGGTTGGCTGTTCTGAAAAACAGACATATATTCTTCCCATTCTTCCTGTCTTGGCAATTTGGATAATTTTTCGAATGCGGTATCCCATTCGAAATCCAAAGGTGTTTCTACGATCATGAACAGTCGGATGTCTATTTGATAGATCTCCATTTCCAGGATCCCTACACTACGGATCCCTTCATTGATCTCAGGCCAGTGCCTGGCTTCGCTGTGCCGTTCAATATATTCTGCAATCAATGCAGGGTCATTTTTCAGGTCAAGGGTCTGACAATACCGTTTCGTCGGGAAAGGATACTGTTTGGATGGGTATCCGGTTTTTTTCGTATATTTCATCATGCAAAAGCTATATAATTGATTATTGATTATTGATTATTGTACATTGGGCGTCTTTAAGTTGCTCATATTTTGAACTTAGTGTCAGCGATCTCATGAGCGTCAGCGAGTAATGATGCAAATAAGATGTGTGTAGATATTTAATAGAATTTATATATGATCAATAATATAGGTACGGTCAAGCATCAGTCACTTTTATTCTTTGACCAAAACAATCATCTCATTAAATTTTTTCACTATTTCTTCATACGACATCTTTAGAACCGGATAGTCTTTGGCAGGGTATAAATTACTTTTAAACTCATATGAGGCAGTGATATGGATTTTATTCTCCTTTTTTTCGGCCTGGTAATCGATCTTCATGGCCTTGTTGTTATATGACTTACTTTCCGGTAGATATTCTACTTTATAACCCTGGGGAATCTCGATCACACTTTTATATTCGGCGGCATGATACAATATGAGATCGACATGAAGTTCCCGCCTGGCTTGTTTAAATATATTTTCGGTTACAGACTGATTAAGAAAAGGAGATACGAATATTTTGTTGTCCGCCTTTTCAACAGGAGGGCTACTCTGGTAGGAAAAAACGAAAGGCTGGTCCAGGTTTAGATAGTTTTTGGTATCGATCTCACGGGCAGATTCAACACCCCGATTTTTTAGCATTTCCAAAAGATGATCCGGCTTATTCCGGAATATCCTCCGGTAATGGTATGCATCATGGGCATATGAGGTGACCTCAGTATGCACCTCTAATGCATCCAGTGTTTCATTCAACCTGACATCAAATGATTTTACCGTAAATGCCGGTTCATTCTGGACAATATAAAACCATGTATCGGATTTAGGAGTTACCACCAATCCGTTCACATTGATACATCGTTGCGGTAGCTCGTCAAAACGGAGCATAGACTCGGTTGCATCCAATAAATAGGTTGTGTCGCGGCCGGATACCTGTACGATCACATAATTTAAAAACTGGATAAAAGGATATTCAGTATTGATCATCCCATTCCTACGGGTACTTAAGACCACCGGATTTGCATCAAAACCGGCAGCACGCAGCATTCCTGTCAGGAATAAATTAATGTCTGCTGAATTCCCTGTTTTTTGTTTCAGAAAATCCGCGGTTTTTAAAGATGAATATTTTGATTCCCGACCATTCCAGTTATAATTGAACTTTACATATTGTGTGATCTTCTCTATCTTTTCTTTTTCTGTCATGTTTTTCAGGTCCAGTTCAGGAAGCATTTTATGAGCAGATTTTTCGCTTGATTTGATATATTTCCCGAAACTGGTCTCTTTTATCAAAGCATCGCAAATAAGCGGCCATGTGCTCATCTCTTCCCTGTTACCACCTGATGGGTAATGATATTTTGATATCTGAAAATTCAGGCTGATCATATAATCCTTTTCAGAGGTAATGAATTCCTCATCTTTAAATGCAGGAAGATCATTCATTCCCATCAAATAAATTATTTCCTTATACTTATATCTCCCAAACTGGATATCATGATTAGAGATTTCATTCTCAAATTCATCCAGCTTAGAAGCGCCCTTCAGGATATATACGTATTCATAATACGGAATTGCTTTGTATTCCAATGAACTATACACCACCGGTATCTTTTTCTGAAAGTTCCATTCCCGCATGTTGAAGTAATAGGGAGTGATGAGGGAATATTGTAACTCAATGACCGATCCTTCACGGACATCGGGCATCGCAAATTTCAAAACTTTCCAGTTCGTATGCGGTCTCTCTTCGTAGATATTTTTTTTGTTGAACTCGGTCTTTTGTATTTTCCCATGGTCTAAATTGTATACAGCGCCTTCCAAACCATAAATGGTTTCCACTTCATCACCATAGTACAACGGTATCTCAAATTCCCCATATTTGATCCCGGCCTGCTTCAATACTTTAATTTTGGTTTTTATTTCCATAATCAGGTCAAACCTGCCTCTGGAATCATTGAACCTGAAAAAATACCGCCCCGTTTCATACAAGACTACAGCCTCCGCTTCTTTATCCTTTTCATATTCAGTCATCGCTAACTCATAGTTGCTGACTTTTCCGAAAATGCGCTCATAATTAGGCTTTTGCGCTTTAGTCAAAGCAACAGTTAACATCAGTAATGCTCCACTGGTAATCAATAATTTTCTCATAATCAATTAATTAATGTATTTTTCTTTTCGTTGTTTTTTATTTCGGAAATAAATGAATAAAAGTCACCATACTCGGACAATGGATAAATACCTTTGTTGATCAATATTTCTTTTTCCATAATCAGTTTTTCGTCGGCAATTTTATATTTGAGCATATAGTGTCCATATTTTGATTCTGCGGAAATATTCTGTGGTACCATATTTACCTTTATGTCGTCTGTAAAATGATAAACAATACTGTCCCTGTAATATACAGGATAATCAAATCGCACCCCCTGTGTCCGTTTTTCCGGATGTTCGTATGCCGGTAAGTCATGGGGAAAAGAATTAATCAGGATGTTGTTGCCATATTTTCTACATACATCCGGCATGTTTAATTGTGCTATGATATTAATTTCAGGGATCTCCCGGGGTAGTTTTTCAAATGTGATATTGGAAAGGGTGAAAGTTCCGGATAAGACATGATTCCGGATATAGATTTCTGCGTCATTACGGTTCAGTTGCGAGGAAAGAAAAGTAAAATATTCATAATCTTCCCCGCGTTGCTTCATGGTCAATGTCGCAGGAATGGAGCTTGTAGCCAACGATGTATGGATCATGCGTTCACATAATACTTCATCAGGTTGGAGTGAAGGGGTTTTAACAAATCGGCTGTTCAATCCGTCAATGATCAGGACATCGCGCCCTTGTGTAAATGTTCCCAGATATCCTGCAGGAATATTTTTATTGGTACACTCCAGAAACAGCGTATCTTTCACTAATGGAATCGTCAGGATAATATGATTAAAGGCCTGTGAAGGGAATGTTTTGTCAATATCGAATACCTCATTTTCTGCTCTTACCAGAGTGTAGTAGGATGGGATACCTGCATATGTCAATAACGCCTGCATATAGTTGCACAATGCTTTACAATCCCCATATTTATTTGCAGACACATAACTAGCGGGGTAAGCTTTTAATCCCCCGACATTTATCTTTACATTAATGTACCGGGTATTGTCCTGTAAATAATGGTATAATAGCTTGATTTTTTCGCGGACATCTGTTGTTCCCTGTAACAATCTGTCAACGGTACTTTTCTCTGTTTCCGGTAATTTCCCGGATTTCGCATTTAAACGATATACCCAGTCCCCAAAAGTCTGCCAGTTTTCCCATGAACCCCGGATGCCATATTTAAAATTAACAGGAACTATATGGATGATAGGTGTCTTGGATTCAGAAAATGGTGCGTCTTTTTCCCGTTTTACAGGTGTGTATGTTGTATTCCATTCCATCCTGATCCTATTTCCTATAGTGTCGATTACCGGAAAAGATACATTTTCATGCTTATAACGGATCTGATAATCAAACGGGATATCAAGAACAATCTTCTTTTTCCGGATAGGAACTCTATAGGTAGGTTCAAAAGCCAAAATCTGTAAAAAATCTGTTAAGACGATTTTATAGGAATAGATTATTCTGTAAGGATAGTCATTGTGTTTTAATATAAAAGATTTCACAAATTCGTCTTCATATAATGAAGAATTGGAAACAGTGCTTTCATCACTTATCTCCGATTTTTTCAGTTTACGGATAATCCGTCCATGGCGATCCTCAATCCATGCATCCCCGATGGTCAGTTTTTGCATTTTATTATAAGGGAGCATTACTTTTGCCATTGATTCCCCCATTCTCGTGTTGATCTGACGGACAACAGTATCCATACAGATTAGTTTGCTTTCCGAAGCCTGCAAATAGGATACATGGCTCAATATTTCCTGGTCATATTCCTGAGCATGCAGAATGGTTGAGAAAATTGGGTAACAAAAAATAAAAAGTAACAGACGTCTCATAATAAATTATCAGGAAAATATGTGATAACAAATGTACGAAGAAATAATTATTTCGCTAATAATTAAATCATATTTTTTAGACTGTTTAAAAAAATCACCATTTTACAGCAATGTAGGCCAATGTTGTAATGGTACTGAATTTATGGAAAAGTGTGTAAAAAAAACGATCTTCATAAGTCATACCCAAACGAAAAGTTACACCTGTCTCAAATGTAATCCGTCCGTCAGTTTTTATTTCAGTGCCGAGCTGGGTATACACAGAAACATTCCATGACGCAATTTTTTTGATGACCCAATCTGACGTCTCATCCAGAAGGTCATTAGGAGCCCCGTCAAATTCCCAGCGGTAATAATTATCGGCACGGGCATGGAAATTATACCCGAATGAGGGTCCCGCGGCAAAAAATGGCTTAAACGCCCCTGATTTTAAAGGCAAAGAGAAACGTGCGGTAATGGGTAACTCAATGGTATGTATGGTAAGGTTGGTGCGGTAAAGTGTTTTTCCCAATTCCGGAATTTCCAGCATCGGGTCGTCCTTGGCGTAAAAGATACGAGGATCAAGCATCGAGCCACCTTTATGTGTATATTCTGCAAACATTTGGATAGCGAACCAATCATTGATCCAGTATTCACCAAGCCCACCCGCTGTGAAGGTAATACGGTTATCTCCCAGCATATACAAATGATGATGGGTCAGGTAGGTAGAACCTACGCCCACTTTTAAGCCAAAATGGAAGCGAGCGGAATCGTTTGCTTTTGATCCGTCAATGGAAATGCACAATAAAAAGCATAGTAAAAACCACTTGAAGAGTACTGATGGATTATATTTCATTTTTCCGGTCAGTTCCCGTTAGGTGTTATTTCAATATCCACCACCCGGTTATTTTGTCCGTTGGTTTTTATAACTTTCTCTCCGGTATAGGAATCCTGTTCTATCATTGTTTCCTGCACACGAAGTGTATAGGTCAGTTCGGCAGGAGTAACCGGGATTTTAAAATGAAATACTCCCTGATTATCGGTCCTTACTGGTTGCATTAGCTCATGTGAGGAATAGGCAATTGCCTGTGGCCTGAACTTTTTTAATTCACCGGATAAGCCTGAAAAGGCAATATCGATCAATTCATCCATGTCTACATCTATACTTACCAATGCATTAGCTACTGGAGTAGAAGTTAAGGTAACCTTTCCTTCTACAGACTCTGATGTGTGCGTATCCGGAAAAACAGGAATGACAACGACTGAATTGGTTCGTTCCGTTCCCTGCGGATTAATAGACACGATAGCAATGGTGGATGGATAACCGTCTTTCTCAATGAGAAGGATCGCTTCTCCTTTGATCATCATTAAATCGGCCATTCCGTCGGTTGAAGTGATGGAATTAATGTTCGTTCCGCATTGTGAACTGCTGATAGTGAATCCACTCATATCGGCCAGAGGCTGGTTGATATCACGGACCATCACCGTTAGACCGACCTTCTGTGCCTCACGTTTGGCTGATGCCGCGTCTTCATCGGTATAGATCTCTTTGGCACAGGAAACAGCAAAAAATAATATAAATAACAGTGAAGTTTTTTTCAAAAATTGAATATACATTGTTTGTCTGGAATTTTAAAAATTGAAATTGTCCGGATCTGCTCCTACTCTTTCATTTTGATCAAGTTGGGAAATAGCATCCATATCTTCTTGACTTATCTCAAAATCAAAAATTTCCATATTTTCTTTAATTCGTTCGGTATGAGTAGATTTAGGTATAGTAACAACACCCATCTGAATATCCCATCGCAAAACAATTTGAGATACAGACTTCTGGTATTTTTGTGCCAATTCTTTTAATAAAGGAATAGAAAATATTTTACCTTGCATTAAGGGGCTCCAGGCTTCAAACTGAATTTGCTGTTTTCTGCAGAAATCCAATAATGATGGCTGTACTAACCGTGGATGAAATTCAATCTGGTTCACCATTGGCTTGATTTCACAATCCGACAATAGATCTTCCAAATGATGGATATGGAAATTTGAAACGCCTATAGAACGTATGCGTTTTTCCTTATATAACTTTTCCATAGCCCGCCAGGTTTCTTTATTCAACGGCTTAGGCCAATGGATCAGGTATAGATCCAGGTAATCAAATCCCAAGCGTTGTAGGGTAGCGTCAAAAGCTTTAAGGGTTGAATCGTAGCCTTGATCGCTGTTCCAAAGCTTACTGGTTAAAAAGATATCCTTCCGGTCTAACCCGCTCTGCCTGATGCCTTCTCCTACGCCACGCTCATTCTGATATACCGCAGCCGTATCGATATGACGATAACCCAAATTCAACGCTGTTTTTACCGATTGAATAGTTGTTTCGCCATCCGGTACCTTAAAGGTCCCAAAGCCAAGCATCGGCATTTTAATGCCATTATTTAAAGTAATAGTCAGCATATGATCAGTATTTATTATTGATTATTTCTTCGATTTTTTCTTGCCAAAAAGCGAGAAGTGGACATAATCCCTGGGGTTTTCCCGAAGATCGACCAGTAACTTATCCAGATCTTCCAGAGAACGCTGCAGATAAATATACAGGGAATCATTTCGTGCCAACTGTCCTATTGTGCCTTGCCCGTCATTGATCCCTTCCAGTAAGGTGCTTAAATGTGCTAATGACCGGTTGGCATTGTCGATGGTCGTCTTAACATCCGATGCCGCCAGGGTATTGGAAAATGAATTCAAATTGGAAATTACGCTGGAGATGTCTTCATTACTTTTTTTCAGGTTACCTGATACCGATTCAAAGTTGGTCAGTATTGAACTTATCTTTTTACGTTCTGAAGAGATCAATTGTTCCAGATTCGCAACAATGCTTTTTATGTTTTGCTGGGTATCGTCATTAAATGTATTCTGTAAAGCCAGCATTAATGAATCGATAGAGATAATCAGCCGGTTGGCATTGTCGGCAACAGGTATTAATTTTTCTGAAATAGCATCCAACATGCCTGCAGACATAGATCCGGTCAATGTATCGCCTTTTTCTGCAATGGTTCCACTATTGCCCAGCAATAAAACAACAGATTTCGTTCCGAGCAGGTCACTGGTGATCTCCACTAAACTGTTATCAGGGATTTTATAACTCTTTTTTACTCCGATTTCCACCACCAATTCATCCAATTTTTCCGAGCCGAATGATATATCGCTTACCAGACCTACAACATAACCGTTAACTGTAACTGGACTTGATTTCTGCAATCCGTCAATTTTTGGGAAAACGGTATAATAGTAATTGTATGAAGAAAATAAGTTTCGCCCTTTCAGGAAGTTATATCCCCATAGAAAAAGAAAGATAATCAGGGTGACGATAATTCCAATTTTGATCTCCTTTTTAAACTTCATGTGTATTTAATGCTTTTATCAAATATAAATCAAACAGGTTGATCCAATCATTTATGAACAACAAACCTACATGTTTTTTTACAAAGATACACATTTTATTGTCTAAAAATGTCCTATCAATCAGATAAGGCCAAAGTTAGCTGTTATTTAGGTTGTACTTTCGAAACCAGTTTATAGTACAACCAGGGAATATATCTTTTAAAATAAATCATGAGCAGATCTTTTTTGCCGATGTATACCTCTTTTTTATTTCTTTTTACGGCTTTAATGATTTTCCGGGCACAGGTTTCTGCTGTAATCCCATTTTCCTGGGCATGATCCATTATTCCATGAGGTGTTCCGTCTTTTGTTAGTGCATGCAGGGAAACATTGGTCAGAATACGTCCCGGACAGGCTACGGTTACACGGATTCCCTGTTGATGCAGTTCAGCCCATACTGATTCATAAAAACCATGTATGGCATGTTTTGCAGCAGAATATGCCGAACGTAAAGGAAATCCGAACATTCCCACAATGCTGCTGATGGCAACAATATGTCCGCTACCTTTTGCTATCATTGCAGGAAGGAGTTTTTTAGAAAGGATCACTCCACTGAAATAATCCACTTCCATAATACGCCGATCCACGGCTACATCAGTATCTATTACAAGTGAACGTTGGCTGATCCCTCCGTTATTGACCAGGATATCCACTGTTCCAAACTGCTGTAAGACTTGTTCAGCTGTTGTTTCTATTTGTTTCTGGTCGGAAAGATCGAGTGGGACAACCTCACATAAGTCAGGGTGGGCGCAGGCTGCTTTTACACGTTGTAATTCATTTTCACGACGTGCAGACAAGATAATCCTTGCTCCTGATTTTGACCATTCGTAAGCCAGGGCTTCTCCGATCCCTGATGATGCCCCTGTTATCCAGATGATTTTTCCTTCAAAAGAATGCATATCAAATTATTCTTTGTGCCTGCTGATAAGAACTTTGGCGACTTCATCCAGATTGCTGTTGCGGGCGGCGAGTAAAACAATAAAGTGATACATCAGGTCGGCAGCTTCATTCAGAAAAAGGTCATCATTTTCGTCTTTCGCTTCTATAACCAGTTCTACAGCTTCTTCCCCAACTTTTTGGGCGATCTTATTGATCCCGCTTTCGAAGAGTTTTGTGGTATATGAACCTGCGGGCATTTCTTTTTTACGGCGTGTAATAAAATTTTGAAGATAATTCAGAAAGCGGACCCCTTCCTGTTTGTTGTCTTCTCCAAAACAGGTATCTTCACCTGTATGGCATACCGGCCCACGAGGATTGGCCTTGATCAAAAGCGTGTCATAATCGCAATCAACGAGTATATCAACTACATCCAAACAATTTCCGCTTTCCTCTCCTTTGGTCCATAAACGGTTGCGTGTGCGGCTATAAAAGGTAACCAGGTTGCTTTTCACCGTTTTATCATATGCTTCTTCATTCATGAAGCCTACCATAAGTACCTTTCCGGTAATGGCGTCCTGAACGACAGAAGGAACCAATCCACCTGCTTTGTTGAAATCCAGATTCATTTTTAGAAATATCTATCGTTATTGTTGTATTTTTCTACTGATTTGAAGGTGCAAAAATAGGAAAAATAGCATTAATTTTTGTTAAAAAGTATAAATTATCATGCGTATACCTGATAACCGGAATACCGGCCTCTCTTTTTCACGGGATTCATCAAAGCAAGCGATTTAAAAAATGTTTAAAAACGGACATATGATTTTTTATTATCTCTGATTAAAGGTAATTTTGTGCCGGGTCGAGTAATCTTGTAAACAAATAGGCTTACAGGTCACCGGAAAAGTATTTCTGAAGGGAATCCGCATATATAATTTGGAAAGTATCAGAAGAGCGAGATGGCAACATTTATTATCAATGAAGTTGATTGTTTAAGGATAAAGGACGGTGCTAAGACCGTCAGAATAGTAAAAAAGGACAAGATAGACGCGTTCAATCAGGATATTCTTGGATTGGGGCATATTGGAGAAAAATCAAAACTGATCAACGCGTTAAGTGTTATATTTGATTTGGAAGGGTTCACTGATTTTTGCAAGCAGATCGATCCACACCTAGCCGTTCCGGAATACCTGAGCGATTTTTTAAAATGGATATTTGAAAAAATACGTAAGGAATTGATCAGTAAAACCTACGAAGACGGCTATAGTGTCTGGGCTGATTTGCCGTTTTTGTCAAAATACCTGGGTGATGGTATTCTGTTCCTTTGGGACACCGAAAATATGGGAGATGCCAGTATCCGGAACGTGGTCGTGTCCATGTATGAAGTATGCCGGAAATATCAGATGGAATTTCTGCCGTTGATCTCACAGAAAATTGTTTCTCCACCTACAAAGTTACGGTGTGGAATAGCCAGAGGGGCTATTTACAGTGTTGGTGACGGGAATGATTTCGTAGGTCCGTGTATCAATATGTCGGCCAGGCTTCAGAAATTGAACTCGCTTACTTTTTGTTTTTCAAGGAGGGGGATCAATCCCGATGAGATGGGAGCAGGGTACAAAGGAAAGTTCATCGTAAAAAGGGTAGATATCCGTGGGATCGGCGATGAAGAACTGGTGTGTCTTTCTCAGGTGGAATACGACAAATTATCGGAGACCGAAAAAGCCAAGTTCAGGGATGTATAAATTTTAAAGATACCAAAAAGCAAAAGCGTCTGTCGATTTTGGCAGACGCTTTGTTTATTTGCTGTTTATTGCCCAACGTTTGTGATGGGGTGTTCCAGTAAAATACGGCTGGAAGCTCCTTTTTTCATGCGCGACATGGAAGAAGGAAATAGTGAAACTTTATTTAACAGGCCGTAATAAGTCCCGGTAACCGTTGCCGGGGGAGTGCTGTTGGTAATGAAATCAAAGCTGATATCATAGGTTGAACTGCTTTTTTTAACGACGACAGTTCCTTCGGTTGAATTCATGGCCGGATTCTTTGGTTGTTTTTTGATAGAGGCATAGGCATTGCCGGGTTCTCTGGCAGCCTCTCCGGTAAAAATGTATTCCCCGGGAGTAAGTAAATCATCATTTACCATAGGAGACATAAAAGAAAGAGACAGAAGGGTGGAGTCATTTTCCCCGGGGAGATTGACCAGAAAATAACTACCGGTCGTTCCAGTCAGATCCATCTTTAGTTGTCCTCCTGCTTTTAAAACGTAAGTATCTTCTTTCCCGTCAAGTTCTATCGTCATAGATCCCGGGGCTTCCTCTTCTTCGGTCATGTCTACCTGTGGAACTTCTCCTGTGTAATTTCCTGAAATGGATTTATTATTCTCTAAGGTACCATTAATATCAATGGTATATGTACTCTCCGAAAGTTCTACCGTAATGATCGCAGAAGAAAGGGAAGCGGTAATTTCATCATTTTCTTCAACCCAACCTTCAATAACTGTATATGGTTTGTATTCAATACTCCCTGGATAAGTACCTGCTAAAAGTTTGTCATTACCGTTAGGGATAAGCATGGTAAAATAAAATGCAACATCACTATTACCTATAACTAAAAGCATAGTAATAGCCTTGTCTCCAATTGGTTCAATATGGCCAAAGTAGCCCTGAGCCGCGCCAGTAACGCTTACCGTCTTGCCGCTGTATGTAAATTTATTGGGACCTCCCTCATCTTCATCTTTATCTTTATCTTTTTCACAGCCGGGCAGTATCAAAACAAACAGTAGTACTCCGATCGTCAGGAAAAACGTCTTACCGGATTTTAAACATACGGATATCACTCCATTTTTTGTAAAAATACGACGAAAATGCTTGTTCATAAATTTGATATTTGTCATAAGTCCTACTCATTTGGCTTTTCAGTTTCGCCCGTTTATTGAGATGGTTATCAGCTCCATTCTTTTCTCACAATAATGGTGTGCCGGAAATCCGGTTTCTATTAATGGGGATCTAATCAACAAAAATAGGATTATTTTAAATAAGAATGTGCATTTTGTAAAAAAGATTGCATGAATCTTTTGTGCATTTTGAAGTGCTCAGTTCTTCCTTGTTCTTTGTAGTTCTTCCTTAGAAAGACCTATAACTTGATCATTTTTTTTGTGTTGATTGCTTTTCCGTTTTTGATAAGCTGGATAAAATAGAGATCACTGTTCCAGTTGGATATATTCAAATTGAAGTAATGGGTGCCCGGGTTTAACCTTGCAGGAGATGTTTCATATATTATACTTCCTTTGGTATTGATGATCCGGATGTTTGCTGAGGCACTTTCCTCTAACACAAATGAATAGTACAGGATGTCCCTGGTCGGATTCGGATATATCAGCAATTCTCCTGATTTTTCAGGTGCATATTTTTGTTCTATGTTGATGTGAATAGTGGTATGGTCACTAGCTGAATAAGGATCGGAAACGGACAGGTACAAAGCAACAGAACCGTGTGATTGGGGGGTGATCGATAATGTGTCGTTTTTAATATTCACATTAAGTATCTCAGGGTGTTCTACAACATATTGGTAATCCAGGGAATCGCCATCGGGATCTGTGATATATTCTGATAGATTTATTTCCAGTGTGGTATAGGGGATCAGGGTCGTATCGTTAAAAAGCCCTTTGATCTCCGGAGCCTGGTTCGGGTTGGTCGTAAATGTCACCCTGTTGGATATTTCCGATTTGTCCCCACTATTTCCAGTGCTACGTATAGCGGCATAATAAGATGTTTCCGGCTGCAGTCCGGTGATGGTATATTCCTGTTGGCTGCCCGACTCGACAGATGAACTGATGCGAAAACCGGAGTACATGTTGAAATTATTCCCTGTAATAGGTACGGTAGCATATGCCACCTCAAAATAGGCCACTTTACCGTTATTGCTTACAGCCGGAACTTCCCAGGCCACTTCACCCCAACTATTTCCGACTTCTTTTACAACCAGATCTAAGACCGCTTCCGGAACTCCTCCGGGAGCAACTGCTGCTTCGGTATTTAATAACCCGCTACCCATAGCTGCTGCATTAGTAGGATCGAGGGGATACAATGGCATAGTGGTATTCAACAACCGGGTACGTAACATGTCCGGCGTGAAATTTTCATCACCGTAAACCGATAAAATCAGGGCTGCCGCTCCGGAAACCTGCGGACAGGCCATTGAGGTTCCCTGCATGTATTCGTAATAATTAGGGTTAGAAGCATTGTAGGACGTACTATAGATACCTCCGGATACCCCGATGCCTGATTCCCTTGTGTCTCCTCCGGGAGCTGAAATGTCAATCCAGTCGCCGTAATTGGAATACCATGCCCGTTTTCCGTAATGATTGACGGATGCTACGGCCAATACATTGTCAAAATAAGCAGGATACCATTTTGCATCGCGATTGTCATTCCCAGCTGCAAAAATAACGATTCCCCCGATCATCGGCGTTCCCTCACGAGGAACTCCGTTTTCGTCTGTTCCAGCCTCCTGAATGAAGTAATTAATGGCATCCAGATCCGTCTGGTTATACACATCAGGATCATCGTAACCCCAGCTGTTTTGTGATATAACAGCCCCATTATCCGCAGCATATATAAATGCATTTTCCAACGAAACAGAAGCATTGGGGGTATCATTCAGAATTTGCACGGTCATCACCCTTATTCTGTAGTTTTCCCGGCCCATACCTGAAACACCAGTGTAATTGTTGGTTACTGCGGCAATTGTCCCGGCGACATGGGTCGCATGGTCTTCCGGTTGGATGGTGCCGATAGGCCTGCCTCTGCGTTCGACAAAATTATATCCGTGGATGTCATCCACGTATTCATTCAGATCATCATCCTCTCCGGCTATACCGTTTTTTTCGGCTTCATTTATCCACATATTACCGTACAGGTCTTCATGATCATAATAGACACCTCCGTCCGTTACTGCTACAACGACCTGCTTATTGTTAAGCCCCAATGTATCTATAGCTCCCCACGCATTTTTTAATTTGATATCGACTCCTGCAACACCTCCGGTTTGTCCGGTGTTTTCGAAATGCCATTGTTTGTCGAAATCGGGATCATTCGGGAGCCATTGTTCCGGAGATGGTGCCGGCATTGCCAGGCTACGGGTCTTATATTTGGGCTGGGCAACCTGTATATTCCCATCCAACCCGAATTCTTTAGCTACAATTTCAGGATCTTCAGTTTCGGGAATACTGATCTCGTACCATAAATGTAAACCGTATTTTCGGTGTTTGGCTTCATATTTTCCGGCATCGGGGAAAATACGCCTCATATTGCTGGCTTTGTATTTTCTGCTCACCCTGTCCATTGATGCCAATCCGGAAATAAAAACTGATGTATCTGTGGTTGATCTTCTGGTGGTACTTGATCTGGTTTCCAGGACAGGGAGGGATTCAGGCTTGATTTTGACAATGACTTTTCCCATCTGTACCCTCTTCGGCGATGACTGGGCCAGGGCATTCACCATCATAAAAAGTGTTCCGGTGGAGAAAATGAAATATTTGAAGATATATCTGATATTCATTCAGGAATACTTAGTTTATACACAATAGTGTTTATTATTATTTCGATGACTGATGGTAATCCGTTAAAAAACAGACCTGAAATTTTGTTCCAATTTGTTTTAAATTCCCTTACCACTGATTTTTTGATCACTTTTACAGCAGTAAAGATAAACCTGTTTTTTGATTGTTTTATCTTATAAGGAAAAGATCCCGGCAAATTTTCATCATAATTAGTGTTAAATAATGATGAATAGTTGATTTATTAAGGTTTTTGTTATTATATAAATTCCAATAAACATTACACATATTTTGTTTACATGATTACTCCCTGATGCTCATGATGGCTTACGCTAAGTTCATAATATGAGAGACTTAAATATATTCAATAACCAATAATCAATAACCAATTATATAGATGGATATCGTTTTGGCATAACAAATTTTATTCGATAAACGGCAGAATGCACGTTATGATGATTGGATGAATTTTAAACATACAGGTTGGTCAATGTTGTTTATTTCATTTCCTGTATCGGTCAGAAGTCCGGTTTGTGGGTCGATCCTGAATATTTGGATGTTGTTACTGTCCTTGTTAGCGACCAGAAGGTATTTGCCATTGGGTGTAATAATGAAATTTCTCGGGTGTATTCCTGTAGGTTGATAACCGGCAAAAGTGAGGGTGCCGTCTGAAGGATGGATACTGAAAATAGCGATGCCGTCAGATTTCAACCGGTTTGATGCGTAAAGGAATCTTCCGTCCGGAGAGATATGGATATCTGCACTTCCTTTACTTCCGACTCCCGCAGTGGTGTCGGAAGCGATATATTGGATCGCATTTAAGTCACCGTTGTCATACCGGAAAGCAGTTACTTTTCCGGATAACTCATTGATCAGGTATGCATAATTCCCGTTGGGGTGAAATGTCAGGTGCCGTGGTCCTGATCCCGGTTCCACCTGAAATGAATCAGGATCCCCCGGAGATAGGAAAGGACTGTTTTGGCTTACATTAAATTTGTGTACCTGATCACTTCCCAGATCTTCTGCATAAAGGAATTTTTCATCAGGGGAAAAAACAACGCAATGGAGATGGGGATGCTCCTGCCGGTTTTTATCCGGTCCATTGCCTTCAAAAGTAAGCAACCGGACCACCGGATCCAGGTATCCGTCATTTCTCAGGGGAAAAATACTGACCGTTCCACTGGCATAATTTGCAGTAACCACAAAATTAGCGTTACGGTCGGTGTTGATATAGCAGGGACCTGCCGCATTGGTAGGTTGGGTATTCAATAAATTCAATTTTCCTGTTTCCTTATTAAAAGAGAAGGCATTGGCTATTGCTTTCTTCTCTTCATCCAGGCCTACGGAGTATACAAATCTTTCATCGGAAGAAACCACCAGGTAGGACGGTTTAATGGCCTTTTCCTGACTGGTATATGTTGCAGTTCCTTTTTCCTGATCGAACCGGTAGACATAAATTCCCGTGTTGTTTTCGGTACTATAGGTTCCTGCGAGAAGATAGAGCTCGTTTTTGTTTTGTTCCATGGTTTCGTGTGTTTTTCTTCCCCTTTGTGTACATGAAAGAATACTGCCCAGAACGAGCAAACAAAGAAAAAGATGGCGTTTCATTGTTAATGGATCAGGTTAAGTACCTTGGCAATGATGGCCTGCCGTACAAAAACGCCGTTCAGTGCCTGGGTAAAATAATATGCCTTCGGGTTATTGTCTACATCCACGTCTATTTCGTTAACACGGGGCAGTGGATGAAGTACCCGTACATTAGACCTGGTATTTTCAAGTAAAGCATTGTTCAGCACATAGGCATTTTTGTTTTTTTCATATTCGATCGGATCGGAAAAACGTTCTTTTTGCACACGTGTCATATAGATAATATCCGCTTCATGGATAATATCGCTGACT
>JAISOY010000146.1 GCA_031275285.1 Bacteroidales bacterium
CCTTGATGAATATTGGGATTTGGCTCGCCGAGCTTTCAACTGGATTTCTTTTGACCCGGAAAAACGTGGCGCAAGCGCAATCATTGAACACGAACGGGAACTCAACTCCGATTTGAAAGATATGCCGCAGGAAGAGAAAGAACGGTATATTTCAAACTACAAAAAATATTTCTCTGCTTGGCTTTCTGCCTGCTCAGGCTGCGCCAGTTCTGCGATAACCGGAGGGTCTGGCTTCAATGTTAGAAAGGCAGAAACTGCTAACAAAAGAGAACATGACAGAATGGGAGACTTTATTCAATGGAGAGAAAAAGCATTAAAAGCTATCGCAAAACGCCGTGAAGAAAACAGACCGGAAGAGGAAAAACGTAATGAGGCTTGGACGCATTTAGAAAATGACATTTTAAGTTCTGCCACAACAATACACGGAATCAACACCGGTACAGAGAGATGCTATAACAAAGCCCTGTTCGTTTCCTCCATTTATGGAAAAGTAGAAACCTACGCAAAGCGGGGAGATATTGAAATGGTTCAGCAAGCTATCGACTGTATCCGCAAATTCAACGAAACGATGAGTGTTGTGATAACCGAGCGGCATAAATTTTTCAAATTGCTTGAGGTTGCCGAAGCAAACCGGGGAAAGATTCAAGACAAATCCGAAAAGGAAAGCACAGAAGTAGCATTTAAGGGCGGCAAGGTTGTGAACAACTTCCAAGAAAACCGGATACAACTCATTTTCGACGAAAAGCCCTCTGCGGATATTATATCACAGCTAAAACGGGCGGCATTCAAATGGTCTCCGCGCTTCGGAGCTTGGCAGCGGCAGATGACAAGCAACGCCGTTTACGCTACTAAGCTTTTTTTAAAAAGCAATAATCTTTTAGACAATGACATTAACTGACAACAGCCCGCTCCCTGAAAAGAGCGGGTTTTTCTTTTCACTGCATTTACGGTTAACATAACAATTAATGATTTGAATATTAATTATTTGAAATTGCATATTTAAAGTAAAACTGTTATATTTGTGCTTTAATAACTTGAACACAAGTATATATGAGCAAAAGAACTAAAATAACAGACATTCTTTCGGATGAGAAAAACTTCAACCGGCACACAGAATACGGTATGTCGCTGCTTCAAAAATCCATAGAGAAAGTAGGTGTAATAGAAAGTATTACCGTTTCTGCTGATGACAAGATAATAACAGGCAATGCGCGTCAGGAGAAGTTTTTGGAAGTCTTCGGAGATGAAGTGCAGCCTATCATTGTTGAAACAGACGGTAAACGTCCCGTAGTCCTCCGGCGTGTCGACATCAATTCCGGCACAAAGCAGTTTCATGAAGCCGCCCTGCTCGCCAATACGGTAGCAAAGAAGAACATCGACCTTGATGCGGAACTGATTCGGGAGGTACTGGTGGAAGAGTTTGAGGCAGACATTGAAGAATTGGGCATGGAGGAAGCAGATAATATTAATTTGTCGGATTTCTTTGACGGCAGCCAGGCGCCGGACGCCAAGAAAGGGAAAGCCGTTATCTGTCCGCATTGCGGAAAGGATATAAACAAAAGTGCAGAAGAATATGAAAACGATGGCGATAACTAAAAACCGCATTGAAGGTTTTCATTACTACCCCGAAGCATCCGGGAATGTCAGTTTCCTGCGATACAGCCACCGGCATATATTTCATGTGGAATGCGGATTCGGGGTTACCGGCGCCAATCGCGAAATAGAGATATTTACCCGGCAATTCCAAATTGCCGAGTATTTCGCACATATATATGGCGTTCCTGCACAGTTTGGCGGCATGTCCTGTGAAATGATTGCTCAAAGCCTGTTTAAGGCATTTAAAGAATGCAGCTATGTTAAAATTACAGAGGATGGAGAAGGCGGGGCTATTGTTCAGGGATAATATCAAAGTACACTTTGTGGCCTGCGAAACGCAAAATCAATTTGAAGCGGTAAAAGCGATGAATGTTAAATATACGCTTTATTCTGCCTATCCTTTTGTGGAGCGCATGATATTCGGCAAACCCAAATCGCCGATAATGATAGCTCATGACTGGCAAAGGGAAAATCCGTATCTGATCCCTCGTTATATTATAGAAAACTCCAAGCATTGCATACAGGACAGCGGACTGTTTACTTTAATGTTTGGCAGTCAAAAGGGAAATAAGGATGCGGCGTTGATGGATAAATGGTTTAACGCCCTGGTTGAATTTACATTGCGATATTCCTCCGGAGCTACATGTGTGGAGGTGGATTGCCAAAAAGTATTGGGAGTAGAAAAGGCGTGGGAATACCGTCAAAAAATGCGTGAGATGATTCCTAACCGGATAATTAACGTCTTCCATCTGGAAGATGGACAAAAAGGGCTTGACCGGCTTATCGAATTTTCCGATTATCTTGCTGTCAGCGTACCGGAATTGCGCATTTCAAAACCCGGCACATACCGGGAGGATACCTACCGGCTGTCCTGCTATATTAAAAACAAAAAGCCCGACATGGATATTCACCTGTTAGGATGTACCGAACTTCAAATGTTACATCAGAACCGGTTTTGCTCTTCAAGCGACCACATCCTACGTCGCTTCAAAACGTTACGGATTCATCAAAAAAAACCATATATCCGGTATTAACACGGACAGGGTACGTGAGTTGGTTGGAGAGCAGGTATATGATGAAGTGCGCAAATATAACAGTGATAAAAATACAAGCATGCTTTTATTAACGATATATTATTTGTCAAACAGGTACCGGTATTATGCCGGTGCACAAGATTAAACAACATGTACAGAATAAGCAAAGAATTTCATTTTTCAGCTTCCCACCGCTTAATGGGACTGCCTGATACGCATCCGTGCAGCCGTCCGCACGGACACAATTACACCGTTACATTTCATTTCAAATCATCGACCCTCAACGATGTGGGATTTGTTATTGATTACCGGGAACTGGAACCGATAAAAAAATATCTTGATGAGAGATTAGACCATCAGGATCTTAATGTCGTACTTCCCGTAAGCAACCCGACAGCCGAAAACATTGCCCGATTCCTGTACGACAGGTTTGCGGGCGACTATCCGCGGTTATACAGGGTTGAGGTAAGTGAAACACCCAAAACGCAAGCGAACTATGAACGGGATTAAATTACGTGTAAACGAAATATTTTACAGCATACAGGGGGAGGGTGCACATGCAGGTATGCCGGCTGTATTTATACGCCTGGCCGGATGTAATATGAAATGCCCGTTTTGCGATACGGAGCATGAAACATACAGAGAAATGAGCCTTGCGGAAATAATCGCGGAAGCAGACAGGTATTTCCCCTGCTGTATGATTATCTGGACGGGTGGCGAACCGACCCTGCAATTAACCGATGAGATATTAAGTCATTTCAATTTGTTTTATAACTGTATCGAAACCAACGGGACAAATCCTGTTCCGGGAAGTATTGATTATATTTCCTGCAGCCCCAAAGTTCCGGCAGGATTGCTCAATAAGAATTTTGCGCGGCTGAACGAAATCCGTTACCCCGTTCAAACCGGAGACATATTACCGGAAATACACTTGTTGCCCGTGGCGGACGATTATTTTGTCAGCCCTGTCGACGTAGACAAAAAGAACGTAGACTATTGTTTGAAACTTATAAAAGACAACCCGCAATGGAGACTGTCCGTACAAATACACAAGCTGTTGAACATTCGATAAGGGATATATTCCGCTATATCGGTGAAAATCCAGACCGTCAGGGATTGGCAGATACACCTTCCAGAATCATTAGGATGTGGAAAGAAATCTTCCGCGGTTACGATGAAAGTCAAAAACCGGTAATAACTACTTTTCAAAATGGAGCGGACGGGATTGTTTACAGTGATATAATAATTGATTCCGGCAATTTCTATTCCATGTGTGAACATCACATGATGCCTTTCTTTGGAACATATCATTTTGCCTATATTCCGCACCCGGCAGGAAAGATATTGGGACTGTCGAAAATTGCCCGTGTGATTGATTATCATGCGGCAAAATTACAGATACAGGAACGGCTTGCTACCGACATCGTACAAGACATTAAAAGCGCTCTTTGTGGCGATTTCCCTCCGCATGGTATAGTAATATCCATTACTGCCGAACACCTTTGCAAATCCATGCGCGGAGTGAGAAAACAGGGGACGATGACAACCATTCATAAAGAAGGGATCTTTAATGAAAAAGAAGTCCTGGATGAGTTTTCCAAATGATAAAAGGGAACATGAGGTAAACAGTCAAACCGGCCGGAAATGAAAAACAGGGTATCAGTCAGACTTGACGAAAGAACGATAATGTTGCTGTCTGAAATATCGGATATATGCGGCGTGAGCGTATCAACGACAATAAGGTATCTCATAGATAAGGAGATTGATTCGGTATTGGACAGGGAAGGCAATGTCGTAATCCGTTCATTAAAACATTCATCCCCCCACCCCCGTACAAATCCGGCCGATTGCATTTGATGAGGATTGGTATATGGATATCCTTATCAAATCACAAAAGGTGAAACGGGGAAGGCCGGCAAAGCGGAAGACGGTTAAGACAGACCGGCAATTATGTTTTCATTTCAGACAGGCATGAGAAAAAGAAAACAAACAAAAGAAAAGAGCGCCAACAAACATGCACTTATATCAATCGGAAAGCAGTACGACATATTAAGATTGTCATGTATCATACACGTACAGCCAAACTGTCAATATCTGTTTAATGATATATTCCATGACACTATCATATACGTTTCATGTGAGAACCTGCAGGAACCGGAAATCACAGACGAAAAACTGTTAAGGCATTTTGTCTATCGTTTCAAGATGATAGCATTCCAAACAATAAAAAATCTCCAGCAAAAAAAAGAAACAGCTTATGCCGACAATAAACAAACCGAAAAGGAAGAAGAACAATAAAGGAAATCAGTATGACGCAGACAGGCGAAAGATATACAACACCGAAAGATGGAGAAGATTGAGGAAGTTGAAGTTCACAACAAATCCGCTGT
>JAISOY010000147.1 GCA_031275285.1 Bacteroidales bacterium
AACTTTATAACTTTATAACTTTATAACTTTATAACTTTATAACTTTATAACTTTATAACTTTATAACTTTATAACTTTATAACTTTATAACTTTATAACTTTATAACTTTATAACTTTCCTACTCTTTACTATTTCAAAATAATTTCCTGTACGTCGCCGAAATTTTCATATCCGGTAATGATCACCCGATCCCCTGGACTCAATCCTTCCATTACCTCATATTGTTGTGGATTTTGCCTTCCGATGGAAATATTCACCTTGGTTGCCTTTTCACCCGATTCGTTGAGTTTGTAAATCCATTGTCCGCCTGTTGACTGGAAGAAATTTCCTTTCGCCATCACCACTGCATCCTCGGGTTGCCCTAACTCCACCTGTATCCGGTAATTCTTCCCGATCCGGATGTTTTCAGGTTGTGTATCTGTAAATACCAGATCGATCTCAAACTGACGTTCCTTGATCTCAGGATTTACTTTGACTATTTTCAGGGGGAATTTCTGGTTCTGGTAAATGATGGTAGCCGGTAATCCCGGCATGATCCGGTCGATATAATATTCGCTGACTTTGGTATTGATCTTGAACTGGTCAATGACTTTCAGCTCACCAACGTTACTTCCTGAAGCAACACGCTCCCCGGGAATGACATTCACAAAACTCAACTGTCCGCCAATGGATGCCTTCACCACCAGATTATCCAGTCGTTCACGGCTGCGTTCAAAAGCCTTTTCCTCACGACGCAAATCACTCTTCATCAGTCCGATCTGTATTTCATTCAATAATGAATCATGCTGTAATTCTTCCAGCAGCAGCCGGGTATTTTTCAGGCTGAATTCATAATCTTCTTCCGAAACTTCCAGTTGTGCCTTGCTGCGTATGCCCATATTGAATTCGGCCTGATCCAGTTCATATTGCCGGCCTACACGTTTCAGGTTATAGGCAGTCTCGATGGCCTTGCGTTTTAGTTCAGATGATTTTCTTTGTAATTCTATACCTTTTTGGCGGTATGATACTCTTTGTTTCTCAAGATTGTCCCGTTCATCCTCGATCGTACGCTGCAGATCCGGATTAGTAAGAAGTAAGATCGTATCCCCCTGTTGTAGCATATTTCCATTCTCGGCCACAATCCGGCTGACAATTCCTCCTTCATAAACATTCAACCTGACCGTCAATATAGGTTGCACAATTCCTTCCACATCCAGGTATTCCATAAATTTTCCTTCCTTTACTTCTGCTATATTCAGTTTTTCAGCGTCGTACCGCAACTTCTGCGGCCCCATAGAGGCTATTAGAACGTAAATAAGTAATGCCAGGATCATCACACTACCGATGATATAGTATTTATACCGGATGACCGGATGCTTTTTTTTAAGGATGATATCCATAGAATAGAATATTATGTTTGAAATAAACAGTCGGAAACAATTATCTAAAATTATACCAAATTATTATTCGACTAAATATCAACAAAATACCAAGATAAGACATATCTATATGTTGTGCATTAAAGCACAAATAACGTGCGGATATGCACGTTTTTTGTATGGATTTAAATCGTAGTTTTGAACAATCAAATATATGTAATCAGATGGCCAAAGGAAAAATATTAATCATTGATGATAATGAAGATGTGCTTTTTGCTCTGAACCTTCTGCTGGAACCGTATGTGGAAAGTGTTCGTGTCAGCACGGATCCGGCGCGGATCGCCCATTTTATGGAACAATACCATCCGGATGTGATCTTACTGGATATGAATTTCCGTCGGGATGCCAGCAGCGGCCAGGAAGGATTCCAATGGCTACAGAAGATATTGGATATCGATCCGCAGGCTGTGGTGATACTCATGACGGCATATGCCGATACCGAAAAAGCAGTACAGGCCGTGAAAGCCGGAGCAACAGATTTTATACCTAAGCCCTGGGAGAAAGATAAATTACTGGCCACTCTTTCATCGGCGCTAAAGCTGAAAGAATCGCGTAATGAGGTCATCAGCCTGAAAAAACAGGTCGAGGTTTACCAGAATGAACCTATGGAAGAGATCATCGGGGAATCGGAAACCATGATGCAGGTATTTGAGATGATCGATAAATTATCTGACACCGACACTAATATCCTGGTCCTTGGTGAAAACGGAACGGGAAAAGACCTGATTGCACGGGCTGTGTATCATCATTCCCCTCGTTCAGGACAGGTATTTTCATCCATTGACCTGGGAAGCATTCCGGACACGCTTTTCGAAAGCGAACTGTTCGGGTATGAAAAAGGGGCATTTACCGATGCCAAAAAAGATAAGCCTGGACGTATGGAAGCTGCATCGGGAGGAACCCTTTTCCTGGACGAAATCGCCAATATATCGCTGCCTATGCAGGCCAAGCTGCTTACAGCCATTGAAAAAAAACAGATATCACGCCTTGGGTCCAACAAGGTCATACCCATCGATGTCCGTTTTATCTGTGCTACCAATGCAGATATCTACCAACAGGTGGAGGAAGGGTTGTTCAGGCAGGACCTGCTGTACCGTATCAATACCATTGAGATCCATATCCCTCCCCTGCGCGACCGGGGAAATGACGTGATCCTACTGGCCGAACATTTTACCCAACGGTTCATGATGAAATACAAGAAAGACATCAAAGGACTGAGTAAAGAAGCCAAAAATAAGTTACTGGCCTACAGCTGGCCGGGCAACGTCCGTGAATTACAGCATGCCGTGGAACGTGCATTGATCCTTTCCGGCGGGAATCTGCTACAGGCTGACGATTTTATACTGCAGCTACCCCGCAGCAGAAAGACCCGGAATGATGAAATACTGAACCTGGCTACCATCGAAACGGAAGCCATCGAAAAAGCCATGGAACGCACAGGCGGCAATGTCAATAAAGCAGCTGAATTACTTGGAATTACACGTTTTGCCTTATACCGGAAATTAAAAAAATAACGTGAAGAAATTCAAGAAAATATTATTCCTGAGGATTTTGTGGCTTGTTTTAAGTGTGGCCTTATTTACATTTCTGGTCACCCGACAGCTTTATGGGTGGAGTATGATTGTTCTCCCACTGATGATCTGGTGTATTGTCCGTTTATATGCATGGATCACCCGGAGCATTAAAGATATGGAACGGCTGACGGATGCCATCCGGTATTCGGATCTGAACATTTCTTTTAACCCATCCGTTAAAAAGGGATTACCTGAAGAGTTAGCCAAAAAAATGGAAGGAAGTATTGAA
>JAISOY010000148.1 GCA_031275285.1 Bacteroidales bacterium
GTGATACTTGTTCAATAATGGATAGCGTTCTACGCATCTGCAAGTATGCTTAATCGTATGAAAACAGAACACCCGGATAACAAAAGTCAGTGTATTATTTTTATTGTTTCCGACTTACACTATTTTTGTCCACTTAATATCGAAGTGGATGGATGTACTTGAAATTTCCCAACGCAACCAACAAATAGCCTGGAATATCCTTGAAAAATCGCAAATGATCCGGCTATGGGAAAGTATTGGCGGCAAGGTAAATATCGTTGGCTCTTTAAAAACAGGCTTGTTGATACATAGAGACATTGATTTACATATCTATACAGAAAATCTATCCATCACAGATAGCTTTTTAGTGGTGGGAAAACTGGCCGAACAACTGGCTCTAAAAGATATTCAATATAAAAATCTCATCGATACGGAAGAAGAATGTATCGAATGGCATGCCATATACGAAGATGAAGAAGCCAATTCCTGGAAATTTGATATGATCCACATCCGTAAAAATTCCAGATATGACGGCGTCGTCGAAAAAGTAACCGATGCTATCATCCGTAAATTAACACCTGAAATACGTGAGGCTATTCTCCGCATAAAGTACGATATGCATGAAGATGAGATCATCCCGGGCATAGAAGTATATAAGGCTGTCTTTACAGGAAAAGTCCGAAGCTATCAGGAGTTCATGCAATGGCATAAAAAAAATCCATTGACAAACAGTCTGGAATGGATGCCTTAAATCGTACCTTTTATTTTTTCTATAACTGAAATAGCCCATGGATCGATTACAGGAGCATATAGACAAACAAATCCGGTTTAACGAGGGAAAAAACCTGTTTTATGAGACATTAGACGAAAGCATGAAATTTGCAGAATCGACCATCGACCTGATCCGGAATTTAGATAATATTCCCCGGGAAAATATAGAAATGCTGATTGATTACACTACTGAAAAAGTATTACAGGAATTTTGCCGGGTCAATCAATACCTATCATTTAAAGATGCTGATAAAAGCAATCTGAGGAAGATATATGTGCAATTATTCGAAGAGATTTGCCGAAAAAAAACTCCGATGGATGTTATTTCCCGGAATCATTATCAACATTTAAAAAGCTGGTTGCAAAAGACCAATTCTTTTTTACAGGATATTTACCGGGAAAAAGACCAGGCTTTGGAACCAGTTGTATGCTCAGAATATAGTGCAGACCTGCAGAAAAGTATTTTTTGCCTGGACCGGCATGTATTGTCAGCACCTATCCTGGATATTGGATGCGGAAAGGAGTGCCATCTGGTGAAAAGCCTGCGGAAAGAAGGATTGGAAACTTATGGGATAGACCGGTTTTCAAATGAATTACCTTATATAGAAAAGACAAACTGGCTGGAATATGATTATGGGAATCAAAAATGGGGGACAATCATCAGTCACCTGGGATTTTCGAATCATTTCATTCACCATCATCTGCGTAAAGATGGAGATTTTATCGGGTATGCAAAAAAATACATGGATATCCTGAATGGATTAAAAACCGGAGGTTGCTTTTATTATGCCCCGGATCTTCCGTTCATAGAAGCATACCTTGATCCTGAAAAATTTTCCGTTACAAAATCATCCGGTATGTCAATGATCAAGCGATTAAAGTAAACAATGTCCGTGACCAGTTTGATTGAAGAATCAAAAAGTATTTTAATCATAAAATGAGTATGAGTAATATGAAAAGATGGGGAATAATTTTAATCCTGGTTTTTAATCTGACATCACTTTTATTGGGGCAGGAAACCAAAAGCGTTTTGGAAGAAGGAAAGCTTTTGTTTCGACTGGAAAAAGCTTCCTGGTACGGAACAGATGATTTTCTCGCCCGATTCTCTAATAAGCGGGATAGTATCGGAGGATACCTTTCGTATGTAAATGAAAATGATCAGGTGGTGAATATATTTTTTAATCGGGACCAGCCATCTCATATATTTGTCCGGTACTATTTTGATAGTTTGCCAGGAAATAAGCCTGTTGAAATTGATTCTCTCGATCATACAGCCAGTCAATTGGAAAATGACCTGATCGCTATCAGGCAGGATGCGAGCAGGCAGATTTTAGAAAATCCGGATAAGTTCTTTTCTTTCTACGAAAACACAGCCATGAATCTAATCCCCTTAATTGAAGGTGATAAAAGAAAAGTGTTCATTTTGACCGCTTCTGAGATCCCCCATGTTGTAATGATCGGGAACGACTATCTGTTAACCTATAACCATGATAATAAGCTTATAAAGAAAGAACAGCTACACATATCACTACTCCGATATCCGTATACATCGGGTGATCCGGAAAATAAAATGTCAACCACATATCATACCCACGTGATTTCCGATTATATCAATTCGACAGATATCTGCACATTATTGTTGTATAAAGATTTTGTAGAATGGAAACAACATCATGTCATCGGTAAAAAGCATGTTTCCATTTTTGACCTGGAAAAAGAAGACCTGGTAATCATGACGAAAAAAGCATGGAACAAGCTCAATAAACTCCAAAGAAAAAAGAAATAAACAGCTTGTCGAAGATGCTCATTTATAAACATGCAGTTATAAACTGCAACATGAATCTTCAAACAGGAGAATATCTCCATCAGGAATAGCATTTCAGCATAAAGAAAAATTTGTATTTTTACGAACAAATTATCATCGACTTTAGAATTTTATTCCAATAAAGCAATCATTGAAGCCTTTTATCTGTAACAGAATGCTATATTTCGTATATTTGTCCATGTAATACGTTCCTGTTATACCTAATTGTTTCAAACAACATTTCATAAATATAATCAATTGATTATGAGTCAATCTTTTTATGTCCGGACTTCAAAATACAGTATTCCGTTCCTACGGATGAGTATTGTCCTCCTTCTTTGTATATCAAGTTTCCGGTTAGAGGCCAATGATAGTATTGCTATCCCGTCCTCCAACAAGGATATAGTGTATATATTCGATCTAAAAGATGAAATCGGCCCTTCCACCTGGCGTACTACGATGCAGAGCATCAATCAGGCCGTTGAAATGAAAGCGCGGCTGATCATCATCCATATGAATACTTACGGGGGATTGGTAGATGCAGCTGACTCCATCCGGACTAAAATACTCAACTGTCCTATCCCTATTTATGTATTTATAGATAATAATGCCATTTCTGCCGGTGCTTTGATCGCTATTGCGGCCGATAAGATATACATGAGGGAAGGCGCCAGTATTGGTGCGGCTACTGTTGTCAATCAAACCGGTGAAGCCGTACCGGATAAATACCAGTCATTTATGCGATCGATGATGCGTGCTACCGCAGAAGCACACGGCAAGGATACGATCATCACTGGAAAAGACACGGTATACCGTTGGAAACGTGATCCAAAGATTGCCGAAGCAATGGTTGATCCTACAGTCTCCGTAAAAGGACTGATTGATTCCACCAAGGTACTGACAATGACTGTTGAGGAGGCTATAAAGGTCGGTTATTGCGAGGGGAAAGTAGAAAAAATTGAAGATATCTTGGCAATCAATCAGATAGCTGATTATGAGGTAACACGCCATATCCTTACTCCTTTGGAGAAAGTGATTCATTTTTTACTCAATCCTTACCTGCAAAGCGTTCTGATCATGTTGATCATCGGGGGGATTTACTTTGAAATACAAACGCCTGGCATCGGATTCGCTATTGTGGTATCTATTGTTGCCGCCTTACTCTATTTTGCCCCCCTCTATCTTGAAGGAATAGCCAACCATTGGGAACTGGCGCTCTTTTTTACCGGGCTGGTATTAATAGCCGTGGAAATATTTGCACTTCCGGGATTCGGGGTTGCCGGCATTTCAGGTATCATATTGATGGTATTCGGGCTTAGCCTGGCAATGGTAGATAATATCGTTTTTGAATGGGACTTTTCATACGGGCTAAAGGCGATACTCAAATCCATAGCATTGGTGGTTGCTTCGGCAACTATCGCATTATTGCTTTCTATCTGGCTGGGAAAATTTTTCTTCCAAAACAGTAACCTGAAAAAAATCACACTACAGGCTGAACAGAAAAGCTCGGAAGGTTATGTTAGCTTTGATAACCTATCAAATATGGTAGGAATGACAGGTGTCGCCCGTTCGATACTTCGTCCCGGAGGAAAAATAGATATTGATGGCAGGTTATATGATGCCATATCTGAAATAGGTTATATCAATCCCGGTGAAAAAGTAAAAGTAATACGGTTTGAAACCGGGCAATTGTATGTTATGAAAAACGGTTAAAATCTTTTATTTGTCTATTTTTACTATGCAATCATATACTTCTTCCTATTTTGATAAGATCATTGATCGGCGGAACACACAATCTTATAAATTCGACAGGTTACCCGATGTTTTTGGCGAAGATGATATATTGCCCTTATGGGTAGCCGATATGGATTTTCGTGTTCCCCAGGAAGTCTCGTCCGCCATCAAAAAACGGATGGAACATGAGATATACGGATATACTTTTCATTCCGGAGCCTTTTTCCAATCAGCCGTTGACTGGGTCAAACGCCGTCACGGATGGACCATACAACCGGAATGGTTCTCTTTTTCTCCGGGAGTCGTTTCCGCACTGAACTTTTGTGTGATGGCATACAGTGAACCGGGTGATAAAGTGATCATCCAGACACCTGTTTATCCTCCGTTCTACACGGCTGTCAGTGACCATCAACGTACAATAGTGCGTAATCCTCTTAAAAAATCCGGCGAACGGTATGAAATGGATTTTGATCATCTGGAAAAAATCATTGATGATAAAACAAAAATGTTGATCCTGTGTCATCCGCATAATCCTGTTGGAAGGGTTTGGACAGAGGCGGAATTAACCCGCCTGGCTGAGATCTGTGTCAGGCACCGGTTAACCGTTGTATGCGACATGATCCATTCCGACCTGATGCTTAATAAAGCTTCCTGTCCGTCCCTGATTGATATTTCCCAGGATATTGCCTCCCAGACGGTTTCCCTTATCGCTCCCAGCAAGACTTTTAATATTGCAGGCCTAAGCACCTCGTTAATGTTCACATCCAATCCTGTTTTAAAGGAAAAATTTGAGCGGGAAGTCAATAAAATACATGTCGGATCGGGAAATATATTCGGAGATGTAGCATTTGAAGCTGCATACCGATATGGAGACCAGTGGCTGGATACGCTTATTGATTACCTGAATACCAATTTTGACCTGTTGGACGAATGGACAAAAAAATCATCTTACGTCCGTTATATCCGTCCTGAAGGCACTTTTCTGGCGTGGCTGGATTTTTCACCGTCGGGCTTGTCGGGGAAAAAACTATATGACACTGTAATATCCAAAGCAAAGGTAGGATTGAACAGAGGTATTGAATTCGGATCCGAAGCCATGTCTTTCATGAGGATAAATGTCGGATGCCCGTCACCCATACTTAAAAAGGCCATCAAACAAATAGATGATGTGTTGAGTCGGATTTAATATTTTTTAATGAACATATCCGGACAAAATAATTACTTTTGCATAAAACCATTATTTGCTGAACATTTGATAAAAGTTTTCAAATATCTGTTTGTTGTATGGATGTCGTTATTCACATCGGCATGTGTGGTTATACGTGAAATTCCTATTGAAACGCTGCAGCCTGCAAAGATTACATTTAAGGATTCCAGGAAGAAAATCGCCATTTATGCTCCGCCTTCACTTCTGGATGAGGCCATCCAAAGCAATGAAGCAACATACGGGGTACATACTGACTCCCTGATAAACAATACCCTTTATTCCTTGAAAAGCCTTCTGGAAAAGGCTCCCGGCTTTGAACGAACATCTTTTGCAGTTTTTGTTACTGATGATCATAGAAAAATACCTCAATCTTCCGATTTTGATTATTTTATCAGCCTCGACCATCTTCAGTTGAAAAACAGGCATTACATAGAACAATACTCTTTCCAAACGTGGGAAGCATCCGTTGAAGTCTTTTATATTGCTTTATGGTCTGTAAGAAATCGTGACGGCGATATTATAGAGAATTATATCGACCGGGATATCCGGACCTGGTTTTCCGGAATTATATCAGACTGGACTGCAGCAGCATCTCCATCTTATAGAGTTGATGCCGTAAAGACTAAACTTCCTTCTATTAATGATATATGGTGGGATCTTGGAATTATATTGGCAAGATCCTGTACCAAGTTTCTTGCCCCTCATTGGCAAAAGGAAGAACGGGCTATATATATGCTCAATAAGTTTCCTGAGTTATCAGGGCTAGCATACACAGCCCTGAAAAATAACGGACATGAACGCGCTATAAATATATGGGAAGAAATGTTGGTCGCCTGTCGTAAAAGGGGACAAAAGAAAATAAAAGGTAAAATCAATTATAATATAGCCGTTGGCCACGAATATATGAATCAATTGGATGAATCCATCCAGTGGCTACAACGTTCCATCAATTATTCATCAAATAAAGTAAATACCACTTATTTACGTCTTTTAGAAAACAGGAAAAAACAGAGCATAATTCTCGATCAACAGACCAATAGCAATTATTAGATGTCACCCCACATTGTTTTTGTATTCATTGTCACTATCATTATTGCCGATTTTTTACTCGAAAGTTGGCTGGATTACCTCAACCTAAAAAACCTGTCGGAGAAATTACCACCTGACTTGAGTGATATTTATGACAGTAAGAAATATATTCAATCACAGAAATATGAACGCATCAATATTCGGTTTGGTCTGATTACAGGCACATTCAACCTGATGATCATCCTGCTGATGCTTTTTCTTGACGGGTTTGCCTGGGTAGATAAAATGGCGGCCAACATCAGTACCCATCCTATTATACATCCATTGATCTTTTTTATGATCTTGGGATTAGCCGTTGATCTGTTGAATACCCCTTTTTCCATTTACGATACTTTTGTTATCGAACAAAAATTCGGGTTCAATAAAATTACGCCCAAATTATATATTACCGACAAAGTGAAAGGATGGTTGCTCTCCGGTATCATCGGAGGAGGAGTTTTAGCACTCGTTATCTGGTTTTATCTTCATACCACCTCATACTTCTGGTTTTGGACATGGGGTTTGGTTATCCTGTTTATGCTGTTTACCACTACTTTTTATTCATCACTCATTGTTCCTTTGTTCAATAAGCAAAAACCCCTCGAAGAAGGCGATTTAAAAAATGCCATCACCAGCCAGGCCGAAAAGGCCGGATTTCATATTGACCGCATCTATACCATTGACGGATCGAAACGGTCTACAAAAGCCAATGCCTATTTCAGCGGATTAGGACGAAAAAAAAGGATCGTATTGTATGATACCCTGATCAAAGAATTATCAACTGAAGAAATTGTTGCAGTATTGATGCACGAAATAGGCCATTATAAAAAGAAACATATCATACAAGGCATGGTTTTATCTACTATACAGGCCGGAGTGATGTTATTCATCCTATCCCTGTTCATTTCCCAACCTGTCCTTTCCCAGGCATTAGGTGTATCAACCCCCAGTTTTCATATCGGTTTGATTGCATTTGGTATTTTATACAGCCCGATATCTGTGATGATCGGACTGATGCTGAATGTATCCTCACGCAAACATGAATACCAGGCAGATGCTTTTGCTGCAAAATATGGTATGGGAGAAGCCCTTATCGGAGCATTAAAAAGATTATCTGTAAATAATCTTTCTAATCTGACCCCGCATCGGGTCTATGTATTTTTTCATTATTCACATCCTACTCTTTTACAACGGATAAAGAAATTAAAAAATTGATCGGTAAGATTCACAAAAAATAAATCCGTATGTTTCTTGATATCGTTTTGGTAATAACAGGTAGTTTGTTTATCCTGACAGGCTTAGTCGGATGCATTGTTCCGGCAATACCTGGTCCCCCTTTAAGTTATATCGGATTGTTGCTGCTACAGGCCACTGATTTTGCAGATTTTTCAACCCGCTTTCTGGTAATTTCAGCTGTTATTATGATCATTGTTACCGTACTGGACTATTTTATCCCTGTATGGGGAACAAAAAAATGGGGTGGTAGCAGAGCAGGGATGATCGGAGCTATGGTAGGACTGGTCGCAGGTCTTTTTTTCCCGCCGGCAGGCATTATTTTAGGCCCTTTTTTAGGTGCCGTTGCCGGAGAATTGATCACCGGCCGTGAAACCAATGACGCGTTAAAATCCGGGATAGGTTCTTTTATCGGATTCCTGGTAGGGACCGGCTTAAAGTTAGCTACTTGTATTGCCTTTACCTATTATTTTATCAAGGAATTAGTGGTATAATTAATAGTATTCGTACGTATATTTATACAACGAATGCAATTTATAAGAAGCAAAATAAGATTCTACCTCAGAATGGATACCTTTGGAATCATAGGTCATTTTCTTGGATGAAATACCGTTGGAACGATTATTTTTTTTCCATTTTTCCAGTTCCAGATAACTTCGATCATTGTACTTATATTCATGAGAAACATATCTTTCACCTTCAAGATTGATTGTTTCTTCTTTTATAATCCGATTCTCAGTATCATATTCATATATCTTCTTATATTCAAGAAGATCACCCCGTTTCCTGGCCTCAGATAATAACACGCCATCATCCCGATATTCCAGATCGAGCATATAGACCACATTTCCCTGAAAATCCGTTTTCACCTCAGAAACAAGGAGACCTTGTGGAGTATACGCATTTACCTGTTTAAAAATTAATTCATTATTGGCGTCAAATATGAGTATCTCTGTTTTATTACCGGAATAACTCAATTTCCTCTTCTCAACAACTACATTATCCAATGTGTATGTCATTTCCACCAATTTCCCATTCTCATATGTGTAAGTGTTGCTATATGAAGCAACGCCATCAAATCCATATTCTTTAATCTTGTTACCTTTTGAGTCATATACCATTTTCTGGCTATACTGTAATTTTTCACGATTACCTTGGTAACGCTCATGGTTCACCCTTTCGTTTTTATTGTTATATTGGTAAACGATTACAGAAATGATCTTGTCGGAAGCATTATAATTCGTTTCCTCTGTAATATCCCCATTCGCATTGAATTTCCTGACAGATGATTTATATCCTTGGGAAGATGGTGTCCCGTTTTTATAATCATGGGTATATTCTATCTGTGTTTTCACTTTGGCTTCGGCCATGCGATCTCTCTCGGCAGTTTTAATATCGTACTGGGCATTTACAGCAAGCAATCCGACAAACAAAAACCATATAGTGACCAATTTATTCACAATCCTTTTATTATAATTATACGTTTATCTTCTTTTCATTCAAACCGGCCAAAACTTTGTCAAATACCTGTTCAACCGGCAACATGGAGTTATTATCATTACAACTGATCTTTAAAAAAGCGTCTTCGTCCGATAACAAAAGATAGGCATTCCGTACCTTTTCCTGAAAATCAAGGTCAGCTTCATGAATATCCCTTTTCCCGTTCAGATACGTACGTTCATCTCCGCTTCTGGCATTGGTTAATTTCTGATGGGTAAAACCAAAAGGAACATCCAGGAAAATATTCAGATCCGGTTTCGGCAGACCATGATATTCAAATTCCAGATGTAAAATCCAGTCACGCAAAATCTTCTTTTCTTTCTCATTCTCAATTTTGGCACACTGGTAGGCTATATTTGAATACACGTAACGGTCCAAAAGCACAAATGCATCTTCCTGCAACCATTTTTCCAATTCCGGTTTAAAATCAAAACGATCTCCGGCATATATCAATGCCACAAGATATGGATCGACCTGATGGATCTCTCCCAAGTCTCCCCTTAGGAAGCGAGCGATCAATTCTCCATATACCGGACTATCCGTACGTGGGAAATGCAATAAATGACATTTATGTCCACGCGAAGATAAGTACTCATATAACTTATTGATTTGAGTTGACTTACCGGATCCATCCAAGCCTTCTATTACAATTAAACCCATTATGATCAGCAAATGATTAAACTTAATTCTCTTTCAATCCAAATAATATGCCAACACAACCAAAAGCCAGTTCTTGTTCTGTATCATCTTTCTTTTTTGCTTTGGGTATACGTATGGTTACTTTTATTTGCTGACTGGATTCCGAACGAAAATCCCACATCAGGACATTCTTATGTTTACGGTTATCAAACAATATGTTCCGGTGAATATCGGAAACGACAAATTCAACACCCGGTAAACTTTGATCAGCACAAATATATAACCGGTATTGTTGTCCTGCAAAGATAGTTTTATACACCTCAGCTTCCTCTCCCTCACTCATAATTGCCGCCTGATAACTCCCATCATGAATATAAGGGGCTAACT
>JAISOY010000149.1 GCA_031275285.1 Bacteroidales bacterium
ATGGTATTGGTTGTGATATCCATAACCAGAAAGCCATTGAAAGAATAGCAAAAATCAAAGGGATAAAGCCTGAAAAAGCAGATTTTTCATTTATTTGCAGGGATCTGAGCCATTTATCAGAATATGCGCGCCAGGTTCCCAATACTGTGTTTAAATTAATGAAACGTCACCTCCCTGGCCCGTTTACTTTCATTCTGAATGCCAGTAATAAGGTTCCTAAATTATTGGAAAGCAAGAAAAAAACTGTAGGTATCCGTATTCCGGATAATGCTATAGCATTGGCCATTGTGGAATATTTTGGAAATCCGATATTGTCTACCTCCGTGCTTCGTGATGATGATATGATCGAATATTCTACAGACCCGGAATTGATTCATGAAAAATATGAAGAACTGGTGGACATGGTTGTTGACGGCGGTTACGGCGGGTATGAATATTCTACGATTGTAGATTGTACAGGTGATGAGCCTGAGATCGTCCGGCAGGGATTAGGCATCTTGGATTTTTGATTTTTACGGAATTGGAAGTTTCTATTCAACAAACCATTGCTAACTTACCGGACAAACCGGGAGTTTATCAGTTCCTGAACACCGAAGGGAAGATCATTTATATTGGCAAAGCCAAGAACCTGAAGAAACGGGTATCGTCTTATTTCAATAAATCACATGATAACCGGAAACTCAACCTGATGGTGAGTAAGATAAATGAAATACGGACGATATTGGTAGAGACGGAAAGTGATGCCCTGCTGCTTGAAAATAATCTCATCAAGAAATATCAGCCAAGGTACAATATTTTGTTGAAAGACGATAAGTCTTTTCCATGGATCGTGATTCGTAATGAGCATTTTCCACGTGTATACCTGATGCGTAATCCGATACGGGACGGATCCCAGTATTTCGGGCCGTATACCTCGGTAGTGATGGTGCGTACTTTGCTGGATCTGGTAAAACAACTCTACTCATTGCGTACCTGTTCTTTACAGCTTACAAAGGACCAGATTGAACAGGGAAAGTTCAAAATATGCCTGGAATACCATATCGGTAATTGTAAAGGACCTTGTGAAGGATTGCAATCCGAAAAAGATTATAATGAGTCGATTATACAGATCAAAGATATCTTGAAGGGGAATATTTCCTCGGTAATACAACATCTGAAAACATTGATGAATGAATATGCCGAGAAATATCGGTTTGAAGAAGCCGAACAGGTGAAAAATAAAATCAGCCTCCTGGAAAAATACCGGAGTAAATCATCTATTGTCAGTTCAGGTATCAGTAATGTGGATGTATTTTCTTATGCGGAGGACATCCAGAGCGCTTACATCAATTATCTGCGTATTGTTGACGGCGCCATTATCCAGGCGCATACCATCGAGCTAACCAAAAGATTGGATGAAGATCCTAAAGAGTTGCTCAGTTTTGCTATTACGGATATGCGGGAGCGATTCATGAGCCAGTCTAAAGAAGTTATAGTCCCATTTATACCGGATGTGGAGATAGCGGGTCTGACTTATACGATTCCGAAGATAGGTGATAAAAAACACCTCTTGGAACTATCCCAGAGAAATGCCAAATATTATCAGCTGGAAAAGAAAAAGCACATTGAACTGACAGATCCGGACCGGCATGTGAACCGGATCATGGAGACGGTAAAAAGGGATCTCCACCTGACCGAGTTACCTACTCATATTGAATGTTTTGACAATTCAAATATACAGGGAACCAATCCGGTAGCCGCATGTGTAGTGTTTAAAAATGCGCGGCCCAGTAAGAAAGATTACCGGCATTTTAACATAAAAACTGTAGAAGGTCCAAATGACTTTGCTTCTATGGAAGAGGTCGTATTCCGTCGTTACCGCCGTATGCTGGACGAAGATGAATCATTGCCCCAACTTATTATTATTGATGGGGGAAAAGGACAGCTTGGAGCAGCAGTCAACAGCCTTGATCAACTGGGCCTGATGGGAAAGATTGCTGTGATAGGTATTGCCAAACGACTGGAAGAGATATATTTTCCGGGAGATTCCGCACCATTGTATCTTGATAAACGTTCGGAAAGCCTGAAACTTATTCAGCATATGCGCGATGAGGCGCATCGTTTCGGCATTACTTTTCATCGCAATAAACGTTCCAGGGCTATGATCAGTAGTGAATTACAGAATATAGAAGGAATAGGGGAGAAGACCATTCAAAAATTATTGCAACATTTCAAATCGGTACACCGGATGCAATATGCTACCCTGGAGGAATTGGAAGAGATCGTGGGAAAGCAAAAAGCAGTGACTTTGTACCAATATTTCGACCAACAAACCGGTTAATGCTACAAGTTCAAATTACAAACAAAATAATTAAAAATTAAAAATGAAGAACTATGAATTATGAATTTTTTAGTTCATCATTTATTGTTCATCGTTCCTACTTTTTAACATTCCGACTTTATAAACTTTCATACTTTCTGACTTATAAAATTGAATAAGGAAGCTATGCGGGCAGTATCACTTAATGTTTCCACAAAACTAAAAGATACCCATTTGATGGAATCATGGTTGGTGACAAACCGGGGTCCCCAGTTTGCAAACAGATTCTCGAAATTGTACCTACACGAGGTCAACGGTTTGCCTATTTCATATATAGATTTTTTCCTGACTATAAATAAGTTGGCTACAAATTAGTGCAAAAACAGTCAATCTGATGTAATTTTTCATTTTTCTAATTTATTTTAAAAGTGGATGATTCCTGAATAAACATCATGGTGTTTTTAAGTATTTTTAATCCTGTATGGTTATCGGTGAAAAAGAGCCGGTTTTCCATCTTTGATAACAAACATCGGTTCGTCCAGACCAAGGGCAACATTGCGCAGATAGTAAATGGACTTTGAGGGCACTTTTATTTGGGTATTATGTTTGATATATTGGTCGCTGACAGAAGTCCATCCATTTTCAGTAAAGGAAAACAATTCATAGATAAAACCATTAAGGTCAGACGTTTCATCTTTCTCGACAGTAAAATAAATGGTACTTATTTCTTTTTTTTCCGGATATCCAAAGCCTTGCCAATCTCCGTTATGGCTAGAAATCGAACTGCTCCGCGGCTTATTTTCTTTTTCGTAAATAACAAATTTGGCTTTATTGCAAAAGCCGGTTTGCGATGATTTGAACCGTACATAACGGTAACTGGCATACACCGGAATGGTTATCCTGTAACCGGAATTGACTTGTAAATTTTTAACCGCATACAGTTGCGTGGCATCTGAAAAATCAGGGTAGTTGGCAGCTTCCACTGTCAAAAAATTTAACATTCCCTTATTTTTATGTAACTCTTCCACTATCGTTAATAAAGTATCCGGAGAATGATGACTGAACCAGCGTATGTTTCCCTCCTTATCCACTGAAAACGGATCGTTTGCCGAAGTTAGCCTGTGATCCTGATAGTAAACAGGCCAATATACTATACCATAACCAATATTGCCATAATGCATGGATTTTCCATCAGTTGTTCCGTATGCCACAGGGTGCCATTCTCTTTCATGACAGGTGGTAAGATACACATTACCGGACGGTTCTTCTGGTGGGTATTTTACGGGTATTTTAATATTTACCATTCCGGAATGTTCCGATGAAATATCTTTAAGATTTTCCATAAACTCCGGGGGGATATTCTGTTCTTTATCCTTCATTCGGTATTGATTGGAGAACATTCTTCTGTAAGCTTTGCTTTTCAGGAATGTAGTGCCCTGATGCGGTTGATACGGATTCGTCTCAGCTCCCATAAATGAAATATGATTTCCATCACTGTCACGTACAGTATTCCAGGAATGTCCTCTTCGCGATTGAAAATGGGGCCATAGTATCGTCATATCCATAGTAACCGGGATACCTAATGCCCTCATGCTGAAGATCGCCAAAGCGGCTGCATTATCGCATGGTCCCCGTGCCGAAGCCATCAACTGGGAGTAGCTCATCGCAGGGAAATCCTTGTCAAGCCTGAAACGCGGCAACAATTTATTGATCTTCTGGCAAGCCTTTACACTGGTGGTCAATGAATCTTTTAAAAATTCCAGGTAAGGATCTGCAAAACTGGCCAGTGCCAGTTCTCTCCAGTTCTCTAAAGGTTCTGTGCCGATCCGGTAAGGCAATATTTCTTCGCAGAAAACGTCAAAGGGTACATGCCTGCCCCATGGAGTTTCCCTCCACACCTTAAAGGCCAGGTCTATGTTGTTGATCAGGTATTCTGCGGTAATGTACTGGATATCTTCCCGTACCACCGGCCTGTTCAATCCGTATGTTTCCAATACCTTTTGTTTGTCAGATGAACTTGACCATCGCAGGAACACTGTTGCCACATGGTTCCAGGGTGCATCAAAGTATTCGGAATACTTGCCCGGCATGTTGATAATTAAAAATTCGGCAGCACGAAGCATTAAACTATCCTCTGGGTTTCTAGCATAATGGTTGAGGACCCTTTCCAGTTCTTTTCGGTTGCTTCCTGCTTGTTGCAATACATCCTCTATTTCCGGCGAATAACCTGAAGTACAGGAAAAAAAACAAAAAATAGAAATAAAGATAATAAAACGCATCGTATTTAAAATATTTGATTTAGTCCTGCGGCCGTATACCATTCCAGATTTTTGTAGGAATCATTCAGATCGTTCCGGCCGGGATGAGGAATGTAACAACTCAGGCCACAATATGTGGTTATATCATAACTATCTATAAACCGGATTGTGTTGGCCTTATATAATACTGTTTTTATAAGCTGTTCTGATAAGACATTTTTATCCGCCTCCGGGAATGCCTGATCCATAAAATCGAAAAAATCAAAAACATACTGTTCCCCGTATACATCCAAACGTTGTACGGATGTCCGGTCAAATGCAGACATATCGAACTTTTGGCCGGAAACTAAACGATTAACGGCGTTTGCCAGGCTTTCCAATTCTTTTGTGTCAATAACGGTTACGGTAGCCGAACTGTAAGTTCCGGGTAAATGCCTGTAGAAATCGACATATTCCGTGGCAGCAGTAATCAGATCCGGAACCGGCTTTGTTATTTCCGGGATAATTTTATCATAAGGAAACCCTGTATACACTATCTCCGTGGACGAAGCAACAATAAAATCCGCCTGATTCCTCAATTCATAGGCAACCTCGACAGCGCCCATCAGACAGGCATCGAAAAGAATAAAATCGAATCTTACCGGCAATATTTCTGCAAGCTCGCTGATATTCATCTGCCTCCCGCTATCTTCTCCGAATGATTTCAGCGTACTGCCTGCCGGAAGCCAGGATGTGCCGTGCGACCACAATACCAAACCATAGTTTTCGGCAGGATACCTTTCAACAATGTCATTCAACACCATTTGCATGTTACCGGCATCTATTGAAACAAATTCCGGATAAGACTTTACCCGGCTTTCGGCATTTTTTCCTATTTTCAGGATATAAGGCGCAGCACCGGCAGGATCGACAAATACGATCAGGTTGGTTGTGTTTCCCGAAAAGCCCTGCTTCATTTCTTCGATATCATTTAAAGCATCATATGACAGATCGTTATCAGCTGCCATGTAGACAATGATGGTGCGATGGGACAGGATATCATCAGGTTCATTTCTGCTGCAAGAGACAAAAAGGATAAAACCAAACATAAAACAGTATGAAAAATGTTTCATCTTTTATATTAATGAAATTGTCCAATTCAATTTTCCTGAACCAAACAACCTAAATTAAATTATTGATTTTTTATAAAACAGAATGATTATCTGAGATCAATTTGATATTTTTTAGATTGGTATCATAAATATTTATAAACAAAAAACCGAGTAGAAAAAAATACATTAATAATTTAACTTACCCGTGGTGCATTAATCAATTGTTTAATTTGATTTTCAATGATTTAATATTTGTAATTTTGGAAAAAATCTATTTAATTGATTATCAATTTCTCAAAATAATAATGCACTACAAGTTTTAACTTATTTAAATATATCTGGCTCTTTAATATATTCACGTATACCAACGAGAGATTTTCCAATAGATACATTTCGTATTATACACTTGTTGTCAACGATCAAATTTAACGGGTATACAGTTATTTCAAAGATATGATCAAATTCTCCCTTATACCCGGTGACAATAGATAGACTATTCCAATCAACATTCAATCCGTCCATAAATTTTTTTACTTTTTGTAACGAATCTTTTGTTATTGCGATAAATGCAACATCTTTGAATGTTTCTGCCAATTTGTTTAATTCGTTAAGTTCTTTAATACATGGACTACAGGTTGTATTCCAAAAATTAAGGATGGTGGTTTTAGCCTCACCAATGTGCATATTTTTTCCATTTATATCTGTAAATGTCGTCATCGGTAACAGTTTGCCAACAATATCAGGTTTCTTATTTTTCAAATAATATTTAACGGTATCATTTCGAAATTCAGTAGAAAAAAAGAATCCCCCGGTAGCAAGAGAATCACTGAACTGCTTGTTTGTCAATTCAACACCATTGCTGTCATAATGTAAAAAAAAACTGGCTGATATAGATATACTACCATCCGGATTATATTTTAGTTGCTGGGAAAAAACAACACCAGATAACAAAAAAAATATAAAAGTAAGGAAATATTTATGTGTCATACTAATGGAATTAAGCAACTGACTGATGATTAAACAATCACCAGTCAGTTAATTTAAGTTTTATTCGTATCGTATTTTGGTTTCCAATATACAGTCATTACAAGAGCAAGTTACAGTAGCTTGATTATTCTCTGGATCAAGATCACCTTCTAAAGAACAGGTGTTACAACTTCCATTTGCATGGCAAACAAATGTATATACTGGTTTTTTTCCTGAGTTTTCATTATTATTTTTCAACTTGGGAGATGAACCAGTGATCATACGGACTTGGTTAGAGTTGAAATTTACATGTGTTCCACAGGATATTGCATAATTTCCATATATCCCGTCGGATGTTTTATACTTAACAATAGCAACATACCCTTTATTTACAGGCAGGTATTCGATATCTGTTATCTCAAATTCTTTTATTGTTTCAAAAACATCATTTATAATGGCAGATGACTCTTTCTTTAGTGATTGTATGTTTTGAGAAATCATCTCTCCACTAGGGGATATCAAATTAAGAGCTTGTTCTTCTATAGTAATACTTTCATCTTTATTACACCCAAATATCACACAACACAATATGATCCCATACAGATTTATAATTTTAATTTTCATAGTCATTTTTTTAAGAATTATCATTAATCAAAAGTTATGGTCATCACACAATCACTACAATTATCATCTCCGCAAGAATATTTTATTCTTCCAGTATTAAAATCAACTGTTGCTACAAGCTTACATGGACAATTTCCTGTTGCCTCGCATTTATGATAAATACTACCTGATCCTCCTCCGCTATTTTCGCTTCCGCTCTTAAGACGTACAATATTCGTTGCAAGAGAATTGTCAGATGGTATATTTGTTTTAACAATAGAATCAATATTACCATCACTCAATTGATAATTAATGATTACAGTGTATCCATCTTTTACAGGAAGATATTCAAAATTCAATATATTAAAATCTCCCTTTTCTTTTTTAATCACATATGATAATTCCTCTTTTAAAGCAGAAATACTTGCTGATATAAATTCTCCATTTGGAGCTATTAAACTTTTATCAACATTTTCTTCTTTTTGACAACTTGAAACAAATACAACAAGAGTAACAAATGCTACTGTCGCAATCGATAAAACTATTTTTTTCATATAATTACAATTTTATTATTATAAATTTTAAATTATTTGCAAGCTTTTCACTTCTGAGCAGATCAGTTTTACCATATACCTGATAAATACTTGCATTTCTTTTTTCGTTAATTTTTACTTTTTATTTTTCCATAGACAATATATTTTTAAAGGTTTCTATTAGTTCTATCATTTCTTTTTTTATTGCTATAATATTAGCTGATAGTACCTTTACATCCTTGTCCAATATTTGTTGTGCTAATGCAGAAGCTTCTCTTTTGCGTCCAGTTTCATGATAAAGCAAAGTTAGTTTATATAAAGGCATAAACCGGTTCGGACACATGCTTGCTGCAAGTTTCAGATGCTGTTCCGTTTTATCATATAGCTCCTTTGCCTTGTAATTATCAGCCACCAGCATTTGTACATCCATATCATTATAATATTTTGTACATTTTTCGAATATCTGCAGGCTTTCTTCATGTTTCTTCACATGATTCAGTTCGGCGGCATGATTGTAAAGAAACAGCCCGTTCCTATTCAGGTATTTTTGCAGGCGCTCATATTCCGGCAGCATTTCAAGGGTTTTTCCTATTAAGGATTGCCGGGCTGCCTTTGCCCATTGTATTTCAGCTTTTACCAGCGGAAAGCAAATACATGCAAGTAGTAAGTACAGCATCACCGTACCAATACGTATTATACTGCCGGCCTTTCCAGTTACTGTCTTTGTACGGGTACCGCTACACAACAATGCTAAGTTTAACAGTACAATCAACCAGGTAAATGGATATTTGAACGGATAGGAAAAGAACGAAAACACAGCAACAGCCAGCAGGCTTAGTCCGGCTGTGAATTTCGCAAAGTCCGGGGAACGGCGATAATTGCGGATCAGCAACCATCCAAACAGTGCAAGTACACAGAGGCCAGAAAGGCCATAGCCAACAAGAACCAGCAGGTATTCATTGAAGGGATGTAGGACATTATCTGCTAATGAGGCGTATTTACTATCGGTATGCGTTTCAAAATAATCCGCCTGGTACAACATATACTTTGCCTGGAACGCACCTTGTCCATATCCAGTAACGGGTTTATCCTTTATCATGTTCCAGGTGCATTGCCAGATCAGTAACCGGCCATCGGCCGAATCCTTTTTCATGAAATAAAGCACAGTTACAGATGCTATCAATATGGCTACTATCGTAACAGGCATCCATTTACGGAATCTTATTCCCGAAAACCGGCTGCATACATGACATAGTGTGGTAACAAGGCATGCTGTTATTGCTGCACGTGATCCGGAGAGGACAATACCTGTTAATAGTATGGTAAAAGCAGCTATTGAAATATATCTGATCCTGCCCGGCTTTTCACGTATCAGGTGACCGGTATAAGGCAGGGTAAAACATAATGCGGCGGCAAAACCGGCGGGATTATCAAAACTTCCTGTAATCCGGAAATTAGGATTTAAGGAAGAGAGTACTCCGGCGTACTGCAGCAATCCGTAAACAGCCATCACAACAGCAAGGAAGGTAACGATCCTGAAAAAATACACTGCCGGATAGGTGTGGGTCATTTGTATGAAAAGGTACAGCATGAACAATAAGCCACCTGAATAAAGCAACAATTCGTAATCCCAACCTGAAGCATGCCCATTCCGAAGAGGAACAAAGATCAGGCATGCGGCTATCAGCAGAAATGCCGGTTGTGTAGTTACACGGACATTTTTATGCAGTATGCTCCATAATATTCCGGCAAAAGACACGGCCCATACCAATCCGAACCATTTAGGGGTTATCTCCCGGTTAATGAATGATCCTGACACAGCGAACAGGGAAATACCACATATCAGGCCGAATAAAATAATATCCACCGGAAAAGTAGAGAAATGTTTGATTGGTCGTTTTTTCACAGAACTCTTATTTACTCATTGTGGCAGTGTATATTTCATGTTAAAAAGAATTTCCTATAAATAAATCTAATATAAAGACTCTAAAAGGTCTTTTTTGTACTCAATAACATTACATATATTTGTTTCGATGGTTGGGAAGATATCTCATTTTCAATGATTTAATATGAAATATTTTTTTGTAAATAAGATCGGATATTTAGTAATATGCTGAAAAACCAGCGTTTTTATAGAAGTGGTGGATCTCCCTTCCTATATATACCAGATTTAGTTATATATTTTTATACCAAAAATGCCTGTAATGGGAAGCAAACGTCCTATTTAAGTAATATAAAACAATTAATGTCATATTTGCTGGACTTAATCCAATTGATCAATGTGATTTAAGTTAACAATAAATAGCACTGAGTGTTTAAAAGGAAAGACCGGTAAAAAATGTTCATGGATGATGAAAATGATTTTAGAAAATCGAATTTCTATAGTTAGCAGACAATTTCACTATAATGATTCATGAAATTCGTCAAATACGAACCACTCATTCAAGGGATTCGTATTTGACGAATGGAGGAGTAAAGTCAGTTAACGGATATATTCCTCCAGATTCGGTAAAACAGGTTTATCGATCGCTCATCGATGGAGGAGGCGTCAACCCCCATTGGTAATTGGGTTGTGGCCCGAGTGTCAGTTCCAATGTTCCGCCTTTCACCAGGTCATCATGCCAGAACCAGCAATTGTCCAGCGCTTTACCATTCAGCTTTGCAGACTGGATATAAATATTTTCAGGACTGTTATTGATGGTTTTGATCACAAACTTTTTACCGGAATAATAATTCCTGTCCAGGGCAATTTCTATCTTATCGAAAAGAGGGGTGGTAATTTCGTAATGGGGTTTTACGGATGCGCCTCCGGAAGCATCAAACAATCCTATGGCCATCAATACTCCCAAAGCGCCCATCTGTCCCTGGTCCTCGTCTCCGTTATAGCCGCCGTACGGGCTTGTATCACCGAAAGCCTTCTCTTTGACCCTCCTGACCCAGTATTGTGTCATCCAGGGTGCTTTCGCATAATTGAACAAATGAGCCATATGGCATGAAGGCTGGTTTTCGTAATCTATCCAGTTGATGGAGTGATGTCCATGGGGTGCGACATATTTTTTTTCTGCGGATTTTTCAAACTGCATATTCAGTCGCTCGGTAAAAGCTTTATCACCTCCCATCAGGCGGATAAGACCGGCAAAATCGTGTGGGACATAATAAGTATAGATGGCGGAGTTTGATTCGACAAAACCTTTGGCGCTGAAACCTTCTCCCACGGGCTGAAAATCTTTATACCACGAGCCGTCAAGCTCCCGGGGACGCATCCAGCCTACTTCCGGGTCGAAAACATTCTTATAATTGACCGACCGGGCCATGTATTTATCGTATACATCCTGTTTTCCCATACCTTTGGCTAACTGGGCCATACACCAGTCTTCATAGGCAAAATGAAGGGTCAGGGCGCAGCCACCGCGATGCATGCCCGATCCACGAACGCCTTCGGGAACATAGCCTCTTTCAATGTAGTACTTCATGTGTTCTCCGGGTGTCAGCCCGTAACCGGTATAATCGCGGATACCACCGGGTTCGGAATTTTTGATACTTCCTTCAAAGGCCGCATCGAGGTCGTAATTCCTGATGCCCTTGTTATATGCTGCTGCAATTAAGGGTATCATCTGGTCGCCGACCATTACATAGGTATAGTTGCCTCCTGACGGTCCCCGGGCGATCAATCCGCCGTTTTTGTAATAATCAAGAGCGTTTGCTATGAAATCGTTCAATACCTGCGGATAAACAAAAGACCAAAGCACATTGAGGTTCCATTCGGTTCCCCAAAAAGCATCCGTCGAATAGGTATTCCGGACTGGTTTACCCTTCCCGTCCAGTTCCACCTGTCTTACAACAGGGGAATTCCCTGTATTGTCGATATATTTTCCGTTGACATCGCTGAAAGTCCGTCGTCCAAGGTTAGCGTGAAACAGGTCTGTATAGAATTTAACCCGTTGCTGTTCCGTGCCACCTTCTATCTTTATTTTTCCCAGTTCTTCATTCCAGATTTTATACGACTCTTTTCTCACCTGATCGAAATTCCATTTGGGTAATTCTTCATTCAGGTTCATTTTTGCCTGTTCCTCGCTGACAAAGGAAAGGGCCACCTTCATCAACACAGGTTTGCCGGTTGTTTGATTAAAGGTGATGTATCCTCCGCATTCTATTCCCGATACTTTGTTGGCATCTACCAATATTTTTTCCGGATCTTTCCGGTCATTCTTTTTCCATCCACCGAATTGATCAAAAGCCTGGTTCAGCTGTACAACAAAATAAACCGTGCAGGGTTTTTGCCGTCTTCCGGTTTTGGACATTACCGCAAAGCCGGAAAGTTCCTTTTCCCCGGTTACCCTGATCGACGCTGAATCCATACTGCCATGCCCCAAAGATGCCCCCACATCAAAAAGGATATTTCCGGGTTGTCCTGCCGGGAATGTATAACGATGGAAACCTACACGGCAGGTAGAGGTTAATTCGGCTGTAATTCCATAATCGTCCAGCACAACCTGATGATAACCCGGTTGCACGGTCTCTTTCTCATGTGAGAAAGAAGATTTATTGGCTTCAAAGCCAAGATGCCCCTTCATGGCTCCTGTTGTCGGCATCACCGGTATGCCCGACATTTGCCATGAGTGAATGTGGCTGAAACATCTTATATGAGATTCGCCATAGACATAACCGCCTCCCCATGTTCCCATGGTCTTTGTGTCGGGACTAAGCGCTACCATACTGAACGGACGGCATGCCGATCCGAAAAAGATCCAGCGCGGATGTTTCGTATCGATCACCGGATCAACATAATCCGCAGGTTGCCGGCAATAGGCAGATGTAGACAATAACAGATATAAGACACTTAATATAATAATATTTCTTTTCATGGACATAAAATCTTATTAAAAGTTCAAAGTTAAAAGTTCAAAGTTTTATATTTTACCAAATTATAAATTTTGAACTTTGAATTTCAGGTTTTATTTTTAGAATTATATTGCAATATCTTTATTATCTGCCACAGTTATACTCACACTCACAGATATTACACAAAATTAATACTTTATTCTGTTGAATTTACTTTGTTTAATTGACGGATCGTTCCTCCGTTTTTTATTAACCCGACCTGTTCCGGTTCTTTACCCTGCAAAAAGATGTTGGTCAGATTCAATGTTTTGATCATCCCCTGGTTGTTGAGAAATGTGATATGGCCGTTGGTCCGGTTGAAAAGCGATGCATTGATAACGGAGAGGCATTCAACCGTTGCTCCCTTTTCTATCAGGATATTGTCGGTAGCGGAAGCAGATTCCGTCCGGTGGTAATCGGATATACTCAGGTTGGTTACGGTTGCCGGAGAGAAAACCTTAATGTGTGGCGCTTTTACCCTTTCGGAAACATTCGTACAAAATATACCGTTGATGGAAATATCCTCGAATTCACTGGTACAATTGGGGTGTACGTTATGGTTGGAAAGGATAACTGCTTCGTTTTGATAAGTACCATAAATATTGGAGATTTTGATCCTTTTTACAGGAGAACCACAGGAAAGCATTCTTACAGCCCTGTGTGCATTTTCGGCCCAGATACCATCCACCTGGATATCGGTAATTGGCCCTCTACTCAATTCGAACATAGGATAATCATCGGCATTCAATGCTACCAGGTCATCATTGGTGGCTCCCTTCACATTGACAATACGGCCATGATGGCTGTTTCCGGTAATATGCACTCCATCCATATTGCCTTTTTTGAGATTATAATCGAAGGTAACATTTTCAATAGTAAACTGATATAGATTGCCTGCCCAAAAACCATATCCACAAGGGTCTTTAAGGGTTACATCTGAAATATGCAACTGTTTGACATTGTCAAATTGCATCAATACTCCGGCATATCTGTCCGGATCATAGGGAAGGTCCTTGTTTTTCCTATCCACATGGTAGAGCATTGTCTGTTTGAGATTGTTCCCGTCCCAGATACCCCCAATAACAGTGATCCGTTCATTTCCGCCTTTATGATCCGAATTGGTGAGCATCTGTGCACCTGCATGATCAGCCAGGCGAATCACTGCATTCCGGTCAACGACCAGGGTCTGGCCCGAATGTATCTTAAGGACTTTGCTGATCAGGTAACATTTGGCGGGTTGGGGTAAATATACCGTTGAGGCCTTACTGTCCAGCAATGCCTGGATGCCTTGTGTATCGTCATGGGTACCATCTCCTTTCACGCCCGGTATATCAAGGGCTTTACAAGGATGAATTCCAAAAGACAAAAAAAGAAATGTGATAAGAATAAATGGGAAAAACTTTTTCATCAGTATTAATTTTAAAGTTCAAAGTTCAAAGTTCAAAGTT
>JAISOY010000150.1 GCA_031275285.1 Bacteroidales bacterium
TTTCCATGAGCAGCGACAACAATCTGATCATATTGTTTCAAAGATGGGAAAATGGTTTCCTGCCAGTAAGGAACAATACGTTCAACGGTATCCTTCAGCGATTCGGTTAAAGGGATTTCGGCATCTGTCAGTTCATTATAACGGATGTCGGCCCTTGGGCTTCTGGAATCATCCATTGCCAATGGATCAGGAGCGATATCATAGCTTCTCCGCCAGATAAGCACCTGCTCATCTCCGTATTTTTCCGCTGTTTCGGATTTATTCAGTCCTTGTAGCATTCCATAATGCTTTTCGTTCAGCCTCCATGATTTCTCTACCGGAATCCAGTCCAGATCCATTACATCTAATACCTGATTCAAAGTTTTGATGGCACGTTTGAGGTAGGAAGTAAATGCTTTTTCAAAAACAAACCCGTTCTCTTTCAATATTTTCCCGGCAGACATAGCTTCCTGAACTCCGGTAGGAGAGAGGTCAACATCCGTCCATCCGGTAAAACGGTTTTCTTTGTTCCAAGTACTTTCTCCATGGCGGAGCAAAACGACTTTTTTCATCTTAAACTATTGATTAATTTATTTTTATATATTCAAATATTTTCCTCAAAGAAACAAAAAAAAATGCTCTAAAAAAAGAAATCTGTGATTTTTTGTTCATTTTGCTGATTCGTAATAAAATGCAAAAGAGCAAGGATTCCTTGCTCTTTTGCATTTTATTATCTGTTTAAAAACTTATTGGGTTTGTCCGTATAAATATCTTTTGATTTTTAATGTCGGGGTCTTTTCAAAAGGAGTAGGAACCACTACTACAGAATGAATTTGAGAAAAACGGTTGACCCGGTGGTTGACATATTTTTTAAGGTCTTCGAGAAAAACATCCAGTTGTTTGTTCCACTCATCCTTACATTCGTTAAAATAATTGATCGCATCAGCACACATTTGCTGGTATTGCTTTTCAAGATCTTCTGAGTTCAGGTGGACCATGGCCACTAGCTTACCTTTCTGTTCCAGTACTAATGACTCTGAAACACCTTTTACATTATTGATGACAGATTCGATATCCTCGGGGTAGATATTTTCGCCACTCGCACCAAGGATCATATTTTTTAGCCGGCCTTTCAGGTAAAGTCTGTTTTTCTTGTCAAAACATCCCAGGTCACCCGTACGGAACCAACCGTCTTCAGTAAAGACACTTTTTGTCAATTCGGGATCTTTGTAATAACCCAGCATTACATTATCTCCTTTAGCCAGCACCTCACCAATTCCGGAAACAGGATCAGGCTGATCGATTTTTATCTGTACCCCGTGCATGGCAGGTCCTATGGCCAATTGATGCACTTTGGAAGGATTAGCCCCTGCGATCAGGGGAGCTGTTTCGGTAAGACCATAGCCGATAGCATATGGAAAACGGGCTTCATATAAGAACCGTTCTACAATACTGTCTAATTTGGCACCTCCGACTCCGAAGAAACGTAGCCGTCCTCCAAACGTCTTCATTAGCTGTTTTCCGGCCAATCGATGCATTAATTTACGGAAAGGAGTGAAATGTTCATATAAAGCTTTCATCCATTTTTTTCCTGTAAATTTCGGTAAAACCTGGTTTCGGTATATTTTTTCTATGACCAGCGGAACGCTTAGCATAGTGGTGGGTCTTATTTTCTTCATTGCAGGGACCAGAACACTTGCTGTAGGTGGTTTTTCCAGATAGTAAATGGATGCTCCCTGCATAATAGGAAGAATAAATCCTAACGTGTTCTCATAGGTATGCGATAAAGGTAAGATGGACAGGAAAACGTCGTTTTCATGAACATCCTGTATATGAAGGCACATTTCCGTATCGAAGGTAATGTTTTTGTGGGTCAGGACAACACCTTTCGAACGTCCGGTAGTACCCGAAGTATAGATGATCGATGCGATGTCCGAATCTTTAACCTCAACCTCCATGTTCACAGGTGTTTCCAATAATTCGCCTGAAAGTACGGAGAAATCTTCAATAGCGATTTTGTGTGTGAGGCTGTCACTCTGAAGATCGGCAATGTTGGATTGAAGTTTTTGAGAAACAAAAATTGCTTTACTTTCCGAATGTTGCATAATACTTTGCACCTCTTCCGGATGAAAATCGGGAAGTATGGGAACAACAATAGCCCCTATACTTGCGATGGAAAAATATGTAATGCCCCAATTGGGCATATTTGCACTCAATATAGCCACTTTATCCCCTTTTTGGATTCCCATGCGACCAAGTAATACAATGGTCTTATCCACTTCTGCTTTCATCTCTGCGTAAGATAGCGGGCTTCCATTGACAAAGGAAACTGCTGTCCTGGTGGCAAATTTTGCACAACTATGATTAAAAAGTTCTTTAAGTGTCATATCATTAATCTAAAATACCCTACTCAATATTCGTATTTTCAAATTATCACTAAACAAATGAATCAATACGTTACAGATTATTTGACAAAAAACATGCCGAGTTTTAAGTTTTTGAAAAACAGTGTTTTATATTGTTTTATAAAGCCTTTTTTATTCGAAAATAGCCCATCTGGCTTGCAAATATAAAATATATTTTTATAAAATCTTTTACGATTAGACCTAAATAATATATTATATTGCCGGATGCTTTTACTTTTGTTTTTGCCTATAGGATTATTTTTCATAAAACATTAACTATATTTACAACATCAAGGTAAGCGAAAAATTTAAAGGTAGGGGGTCGCAATGGCTGAAAGTGTCGGGTGATCATGATATCAGATAAATTCCATATTTGATGTATGATTTCGATGTTTGAAAGATAATTTAATAAAATAATTGCACATTAAAACTATTGAAAATGAAAAAGTTCTGTTTATTAGGATTAACACTGTTCTTTGTAGTAATCTCATTCGCACAATCAGATGTGTATGTAGCCGGATTTACAATATCCACTGAAGGAAAGCAAGTGGCAGCGCTTTGGAAGAATGGAGTAGAGCAACATGTTACAGACGGCACAAGGAACGCTTTTGCTTCTTCTGTTTTCGTGTTGGGTAACGATGTATATGTTTGTGGAGGGGAAATGAATGCACAAAATATCGGTGTTGCTAAACTTTGGAAAAACGGTAAGCCGCAAGACCTTACCGATGGAACTTACAATGCGGAGGCTAGTTCAGTCTATGTATCGCGCAACAATGTGTATGTCGTCGGATATGAAAGAAATGCACAAAACAGAAGCGTTGCTAAACTTTGGAAAAATGGAAAGGCACAAAACCTTACAGACGGAATGTACAATACGTGGGATGAATTATCCGTTTTCGTATCGGGCAAAGATGTTTATGTAGCCGGGCGGGAAAACAATGCACAAGGTAACTCTGTTGCCAAACTTTGGAAAAATGGAGTGGTGCAAAATCTTACGGACGGAACTCTGTCTGCTGCGGCTACATCTGTTTATGTATCGGAAGGTGATGTGTATGTAGCCGGCTGGGAAGGTGGTAGAAGTGGCATTGTTGCTAAATTTTGGAAAAACGGGGTGGTACAGGAAGACCTGAGTAGCGGGAGTATAAACGCATGGACCGTATCTATTTATGTGGACAATAAAGATGTATATGTAGCAGGATTAGCATATGATACATCTCCGGTAATGATAGCTAAGCTTTGGAAAAACGGGGAGTTACAAAATCTCTCCGATGGAACTTTTTGGACAAGACCTACCTCTGTTTACGTGTCCGGCAACGACGTATATGTCGCCGGATATGGGTACAATGAACATCGTATTAACGTTGCCAAACTTTGGAAAAACGGAGTGGTACAAGATCTTACGGATGGAAGTTTAAATGCAGTAGCTAAATGCGTTTTTGTAAATAAGCTGTAGAACGTAGGTCTTTCAGCGAATTATTTTTTATACCTTTGTTGTGTAGCATATTTTTGTGATTTTATCGACAATTTCTCGTTTTAAATGATTTATTAGCAAAAATAAGTTGCTTTTTCTCGTAAAAACACATTTTTTGCTGACTATACGAGGTGCAAAACATTTAGTAATTTAATAAACCTATGGAACAATATATTTTGTCACTGGATGCCGGAACAACAAGTTCAAGGGCCATTGTTTTTGACCATAAAGGTGAAATCCGTTCTGTTGCTCAGAAGGAATTTACCCAGATATTTCCACAAAGCGGTTGGGTAGAACATGATCCTCAGGAAATATGGTCTTCTCAGGCTGCCGTTGTAGCGGAAGCAATCACTAAAATAGGGATCAACGGGACCAATATTGCCGGCATAGGCATTACCAATCAACGGGAAACCACCATTGTATGGGATAGGAATACCGGGGAACCGGTGTATAATGCTATTGTCTGGCAGGACCGGAGGACTTCCGAATACTGTGATAAATTGAAAAATGAAGGATGGTTGCCCGAGATAAAAGCCAAAACCGGATTGATCATTGATGCATATTTCAGTGCAACAAAAATAAAATGGATATTAGATAATGTTGAAGGGGCACGTACGAGAGCAGAAAAAGGAGAACTCGCTTTCGGGACAGTAGACTCGTGGCTTGTATGGAAACTCACTCATGGTGAACAACACATTACAGATGTAACCAATGCATCCCGGACAATGTTATACAATATCATGGATCTGGAGTGGGATAAAGAATTACTCGAATTGTTCAGTATTCCCAAAAGCATGATGCCCCGGGTAGCATCATCCAGTGAGATATACGGACATACAAAAACCACCATCTTTGCTTCTAAAGTTCCCATTTCAGGGATTGCCGGAGACCAGCAGTCTGCCCTGTTCGGGCAAATGTGTATTGAGCCGGGGATGGTAAAAAACACTTATGGAACAGGTTGTTTTATCCTGATGAATACCGGAGAAGAGCCAGTTGCATCCAAAAATAATCTGATAACTACTATCGCTTTACAGATGAATGGGAAAACGACTTATGCCCTGGAAGGGAGTATATTTGTCGGTGGCGCGATTGTACAATGGTTAAGGGATGGATTAAAAATTATCCACTCTTCTTCCGAAATAGAAAAATTATCTTCCCAGGTAGAAGATAACGGGGATGTTTATTTCGTTCCGGCACTTACAGGTTTGGGGGCTCCCTACTGGGATCAATATGCAAGAGGAACTATTATCGGTATTTCCAGAGGCACTACATCTGCACATATAGCCCGGGCAGCACTTGAAAGCATTGCTTTCCAGTCGATGGATGTGATCAATGCCATGATATTGGATGCCGGTGTAGGGCTTAAAGAATTAAGGGTAGACGGAGGGGCGGCCATAAATAATCTACTGATGCAGTTTCAGGCAGACCTGCTGGGTGAAACTGTGGTACGTCCGAGAATTACCGAAACGACAGCATTGGGCGCTGCATATCTGGCCGGCCTGGCGGTAGGCTACTGGAAAGATATTAATGAAGTAAAGGAACAGTGGAAGGTCGATACTCGTTTTGAACCGGATGAAGAATTAGATATGCAACTGACAAAGAGAAAATGGAGTGAAGCAGTGCACCGCTCCCGTTCATGGATCAAATAATAATATTTATTGTATAAAATTTAAGTTTATTTTAATCATCAATTATTGACGTATGGACCAAAGTCTTTTGTTTGAATTTATCGGAACAGCAATTCTGATACTTTTGGGTGACGGTGTAGTAGCTAATGTCTGCTTAAAAGGTACGAAAGCGTATAATTCCGGATGGATCGTTATATCTATTGCATGGGGGCTGGCTGTTTTTGTTGCAGCATTTATCTCCGACCCGTATTCCGGTGCGCATTTAAATCCGGCTTTAACTATCGGTTTGACTTTGGCCGGTAAATTTGAGGGGAATGTGATCGGTTATATTATAGCCCAGATATTGGGAGGAACGGTTGGGGGCTGTTTGGTTTACCTTTTTTACAAACCTCATTTTGATGTCGAAGAAGATCCAAATACAAAACTGGGTGTTTTCTGTACCATACCAGCGATCCGTAATTATTTCTATAATTTCGTCAGCGAGGTCATTGGTACTTTTTTATTGGTCTTTGGTATCTTATCAGTTTCCGGTTCCCAGATATCAGGGCCGTTTCCTGTTGCGTTGCTGATCATGGCCATAGGTATGTCATTAGGAGGAACTACGGGCTATGCCATCAATCCTGCAAGGGATCTGGGGCCGCGCCTGGCACATGCCATATTACCGATAAAAGGAAAGAGGGACAGCGATTGGGCATATTCATGGATACCTGTTTGCGGTCCTGTTTGCGGTGCCCTGTTGGCAGCGTTATTATTTAATTGTCTGTAGTCGTTGTCTGATCTGCAGCATTTTTTGTATATATCCTTTTTCCAAAAATAGTCGATCCTATCCGTATCATGGTGGCACCTTCTTCAATGGCTATTTTATAGTCATCGGACATACCCATGGATAATTCACAAAATGATACTTCCGAAGCAAAATAATCCTGTTTGATCCGTTTGAATAATTGAGCAAGGTGCCGGAATTCATGACGGATGATATTCTGATCTTCCGTGTAAGTCGCCATACCCATTAGTCCACAAATGCGAATGTGATTTAGATCCTTTAGCTTTGGGTTTTTAAGTAAATGAAGTATCTCGCTTTCGGAGAATCCGAATTTTTGTTCTTCCCTGGCAATATGTATCTGCATCAGACAATCGATCACCCGGTTATGTTTTTGCGCATGCTTATTGATTTCTTCCAGTAACCGGAGCGAATCTATTGTTTGTATCATCTGTATGAATGGCGCAATATATTTTACTTTATTGGTTTGTAGATGACCAATAAAATGCCATTCCACACCGGATAAGTGTTGATGCTTTTCCGTTAATTCCTGTACTTTATTTTCACCAAAACGTAATTGACCGGCTTGTATGGCTTCCCGGATTTCTTCAATACTTTTGGTTTTACTGACTGCAATTAATTGTACATTAGGAGGAATGATCGACCTTAATTGATGGATATTTTCTGAAATATGTTCCATGATAAAGAATACCGGTTTTCAAAACCATAAAATTAATGCTTTTATTCTTCATAACCAATCAGATTCAGTACAATAAAAGCGTATTTGTGAAACTTTTAATCATTTTGTGCGTATATTTGTAGAATATAGGATGCGGTTCGGCAATTTTTTGAAAGCAAGCTTTCTACAATTGCTCTCACCTTTCACTATATTTGTAGAATAGAGACAATCAAGATTGAGCAATAACCGAGAAAATAAGCTTTTATTGCAGAGAATGGGCAACCTGGGATATAAGTGTTGTTATTTTAAAGGTATCATATTGTGGTGCCTGTTTTGTTGTTCTTTCAATTCTGTGAAAGCACAGACTTGTGATGATCTTACAGCAAAATGTAAACCTACTATAAATGTTTATTTGGATGCTAATGCCGGTCAGGGAACTTTATATCCAGCAGATATTAATGATGGAAGTTCAAGTAGTTGTACAATAGACTCTTATGAAATATCGGAAAATGGATTTTTTTACGGTTCTGCAATAGGTTTTTTATGTAATGATATTCCAACATCTCCGCATACGGTTTATCTAAGGGTAACCGATGCTGCCGGTTCAGAAGTGTGTGAAACTCAAGTTACAGTGCTGCCTTTACCACCAGTCATTAGTGATGTTCCTGCGGATATTACCGTTAGTTGTGATAACATTCCTCCGGTAGACCAGAATGCTGTAACTGTTACTAGTGGTTGTACTTTACAAAATGATATCACAATAACAGTATCCGATTCCCGTACCGACGGTAATTGCCCTAACAACTATACCATTACACGTACATGGACTGCTGTAGATAAGTATAACTATCAGTCCAGTGCGAGTCAGATTATAACTGTTGAAGACAAGGGGGATCCTGTTATCAGCAATGTCCCGGTCAACACCACCGTCAGTTGTAATAATGTTCCTGCTGCTGATGTTTCAACGGTAACAGTCACCGACAATTGCAGCACTTCGGATAAGATCATCGTTACAGTCAATGACGTTCGTACTGACGGCAACTGTCCGAATAATTATGTCATCACGCGTACATGGACCGCCACCGATGAATGCGGCAACTCATCCACTGCCGTTCAGGTTATCACGGTAGAAGATAATGTAGCCCCGTCCATCAGCAATGTCCCGGTCAACACCACCGTCAGTTGTAATAATGTTCCTGCTGCCGATCCTTCAGCGGTAACGGTCACCGATAACTGTAGTGCTTTGGATAAGATCACCGTCACGGTCAATGACGTTCGTGCTGATGGTAACTGTCCGAACAACTATACCATCACGCGTACA
>JAISOY010000151.1 GCA_031275285.1 Bacteroidales bacterium
ACGCATCATAAAAATGGGATCTAACATAGAGAAATATAAATGGGAAGATATCATTAAGACAGGTGAGAAAATATCCCTTAGCCCTTTAAAATGTTTTTACATGAATCTGGCATTACAAAAATCAGGTCAACTACCCGACAAAATGTTTCACTATGATCAGATTGGAGTGCAGGGACTTGTCATAGATGATCCGCAGGATTATACGTCGAGCTATATGTTGAGTGATCTTTTTTTCCAGCTGGGCCTGATGAACGAATGTATACATTATGCATATAATTCAATGGTAGGACATACCTATTATAAGGAGATAGCCGTACAGACAGTAAAACGTTTACTTTCATGTGCTATCCTTAAGCAGGATGATCTGTTAATCAAAAAGTATGATCAATACCTCTCAAACACCTTATTTTACAGAAACTGGAAAAAGAAAAACGAAACTGATATAAGAAAAATACAACCGATTGAAATGCGTGATCTTCTGGTTCAGGGAGATTTTAGCTACATTCTTGAAGGTGTTCTGAAAAAAAATCCGTTACACCAGATGGCTTTTGAATACCTGATGGCTTATTATTTATTAGAACGGGATTATGAAAATGCGAAAACTAGTTACGACCGTTATTTTTCGAACTTTAATTACCCTTCGATTCCTGTCCATTATGCCGAATTCTTAGTCCTGTATAAACATCTCAAAGAAGAAGATGATCATTTTTATGATCGTTATCCAATAAGTAGGGAGATCCGCGAACAATTTGAAATGATGGACGTACTCATTTCAGCTCCTATCACTAAACAAATACAAAAAGTATTGGAAGACAGATATCAAAATACATACTGGCTTTATGTAAAATTTCCTCTTGTCAATATTTCTACTCCTCAAAAAAATGAAAAGACCATCTATTAAATTAATACTACCGTTTTTTTTGGGCGTTATATTTTCATGTACACGTATATCGGAATATTCACCTGCCGGTAAATCATTACAAGTATTTCCTGACTTTTCAGGAACGACTGTACCTTATAATATAGCGCCGCTTAATTTTTATATTCATGGAGATACCGGCAGATACCTTGTCCGTTTTATCGCAGGTGCCGATTCCTTTGATATTCATCGCCGGAATAAGGTAATGATACCCCAGCGTAAATGGAAACGCCTGTTGAATAACCATAAAGGGGAAAATCTGACCATACGTCTCTTTTCAGAAAAAAATAAAAAATGGCTGAAATATCAGGATATGACTATCCTCATTGCTGCTGAACCTGTTGATCCGTATATTGCCTATCGTCTGATTGAACCCGGATATGAGTTCTGGGGTGAAATGGGAATTTACCAGCGTCACCTGGAATCTTTTGAAGAAACACCGGTGATGGTAAATACGCTTACAGATGGTAATTGTATGAATTGTCATTCTTTTCATAAAAATAATCCTGAAAAAATGCTTTTTCATATGCGCGCAAAGCATGCCGGTACTATTGTGGTAAAAGACGGGGAAGTAAAAAAAATAGATACAAAAACACCGGACAATGTATCTGCAGGAGTCTATCCCCGGTGGCATCCCAATGGAAGATTTATCGCTTTTTCAGTCAATCAGACATCTCAAGCATTTCATACGGTACATGAGAACCTGATTGAGGTGTATGACCGGGAATCAGATATTATTATTTACGATACGGAAAAAGAAGTCATCTATATAAGTCCGGTGATTCATTCAGCCGATCGTTTTGAGACATATCCGGAATGGTCTCCCGACGGTAAATCTTTATTTTTCTGTAGTGCAGGCGCTAAGGATATGCCGCAGGAATACCAATCCTTAAAGTATGATCTTTTTCGTGTAGACTTTGATCCGCAGACCGGAAAGATCGGGAATAAAATTGATACAACATTACTGGCTTCAAGTATGGGCAAAAGCGTGGCGCACCCACGGATTTCACCTGATGGGAAACAAATGGTGATTTGTTTATCAAATTTTGGCACATTTCCGATATGGCACAAAGAGAATGACTTGTATCTTTTAGACATGCAGACCCATGAGCTAAACCCTATAACAGAAGTAAACAGTACTGAAAGTGATAGTTACCATTCGTGGTCTACCAATGGAAATTGGATGGTTTTTGGTAGCCGTCGGATCGATGGATTATACACCCGGCCTTACATCGCATATTTCGATTCAAACGGCAAATTTCATCCGCCTTTTTTATTACCGCAAAAAGATCCGTTATGGTATGATGAATCCATGAAATCATACAATATACCGGAATTCATATCCGGAAAAATAAAAACCAGTATACGCACTTTTGAAAGGGTATCTAAAGGTAATGCTAAGATTTTAAAAAGTTTATCATTGTAATGAAACCGGGGATCGACAAGCGTAAATTCTTTGCTATTAACTTCTATATTATAACAGCTGTTTTTTTTGTGGTTTCTATAGTATGGATGCTTCAGCACATAAAATACCATGTATTGCAGCAACATGAACAACTGCAGTTATTTCGTACCGGATGGTCTTATTTTACTGGATATATGGGCAAGCCGGGAGGCTTACTTAGCTATACAGGTGCTTTTTTTTCACAGTTCTTTTTCAACCATTGGATAGCTGCATCTGTTATGGGTGGAATAATCGTATTAATCTATATAATATACATATTGGTATGCCGGAAAAAAGGCAATATCTATCCTGTGTTTTCCTTGACAATGATACTCCCGGTGTTGTTACTGATGTGCGTCGCAGATCCCCAGATTAAACCGTCTTACTTATTAGGTCTCCTTACCTGTATTTCTTTCTTTCTGTTTTTTTTACAGTTAAAGGTAAATAACCGGTATATCGGGGGAATCATACTAATCGTGCTCGCTTATTTTTTATCAGGTGGGAATGGATTACTATTGGGTATATTTATCATCATTGATGAAATGTTCAGATCAGAACGTTCCTGGTGGTTCATCGGAACTGTATCAATTATCATGGCAGTTGTACCTTATTGTGCATGGCAGATGATTTATCTTGTACCTCTCCGTGAAGCTTACTTTTCCCTCCTTCCTTTTAACTTGATTTTTCCTAATAAGATAGCCATAATTACATGGATTTTATTTCCTGCATTTTATGCGATCTGGAATCGGTCGGGACATTTCTTATCAACTGTATTATATAAATG
>JAISOY010000152.1 GCA_031275285.1 Bacteroidales bacterium
TACTGCTCCAGGCTTTATCTATAAAATGGTGGTTGCTTTTGATACTTTTATCAGGCATCTTGTTGCACGAATTAATACATGGCATTTTTATGGCAATTTTTGCTAAGAATGGCTGGAGATCAATATCTTTCGGCTTTAATACTCATGCATTTGCCCCATATACCCATTGTAATGAACCTTTGACACCGGTTGATTACCGTATATCCCTGATCATGCCGGCTTTATTATTAGGAGAGATACCCGTATTGGTCGGGTGGATTACCGGGAATATTCTTTTTTTGATATATGGTGTCTTATTTGTCTGGGTTTCAGCTGGTGATGTTGCTGTTTTTCTGATGAGTAGAAAAATAAAAGATGGTATGCTGCAGGATCATCCTGATAAAATAGGATTCATTCATGTTCATGAAGCGAACTCGGTAAACCATTGATATTTTACGATTGTTTTTACCTCTCTCAATGGATAATGAAGGTATTTTCTTTTTGGAAATGAAAATAGACTAACTTTGTTGTAAAATATACTTCTTTGAACAATCCGATAAAAAAGTTAGCGGGACAAACAGCCATATATGGGTTATGCAGTATGCTACCCAGGTTTTTGAATTATTTATTGGTACCGCTTCACACCAAGGTACTGGATAAGGCCGAATATGGCGTGAATGGGGAATGGTATGCTTATGTTATGTTTCTGGTAATATTGCTTACTTATGGGATGGAAACCGGTTTTTTTAGGTTTTCTCAATCTACTGATAAAAACAAAGTTTACGGAACCACTTTTCTCAGTATAGTGTTCACTTCAACGCTGTTTATCACCGGGATTATGATTTTCTCCGAACCTTTATCCGTATGGATGGACTATGGAGATCATCGTGAATATTTACTATGGTTTGGTTGGATATTAGGATTAGATGCCATTACCGCCATTCCATTTGCCCGGTTCCGCCTGGATGAGCGCCCGTTGCGTTTTGCCTTTTATAAAATGGCTAATGTTTGTATCAATGTATTTTTCAATCTCTTCTTTCTGTGGTTCTGTCCTAAATTTTCCGACCATGGATGGATACAAAAGATATATGATCCTGATGTAGGTGTGGGTTATATATTCCTGTCCAATTTGATAGCCTCTGTGGCCACTATTGTTTTATTATTGCCGGAGATTTTCCGGCATAAGATCAGCTTTGATTTTAGACTATGGAAACGGATTATCGTTTATTCCCTGCCACTTTTAGCGGCGGGATTAGCCGGAAGTGCAAATGAAGCCATTGACCGGGTTTTATTGAAATATCGTTTGCCTGAAGCAGATATCCCTATGGAACAACTGGGTGTTTACAGTGCCAATATCAAAATCGCCACGCTGATGGTGTTATTTATCCAGATGTTCCGTTATGCTGCCGAACCATTTTTTTTCAACAATGCTAAGGAAAAGGATTCTCGCCGGACAATCGCAGAAGTGATGAAATATTTTGTGGTTTTCTGCCTGTTTATTTTCCTCGGAATTACTTTTTATCTGGATATTGTCAAACATTTTGTTGATCCCAAATTTTGGGAAGGTTTGGGTGTCGTACCGATAATGTTGTTGGCCAACATGTGCCTGGGTATTTATTATAACCTTTCGATATGGTTTAAGCTCAGTGACCAGACGCAATACGGGCTTATTATTGCTTCTATAGGAGCAATAATAAGTATCGCCGGAAATTGGTTTTTAATTCCCATTTGGGGATACTATGCTTCAGCATGGATACATGTAGTTTGTTATTTGGTGATGATCATTATCACCTGGAGCTTAGGGAAACGATATTATCCTATTCCATATCCGATAAAGACTATTTTTATATACATAATATTAGCATTAGGTTTATATATAGTGGCATCCTACACACTAATCGAAAATAAAATGTTAAATATTTTGAAGAACACCGTTCTTTTTGCGATATTTGTATTTTGTATTGAAAGGAAAGAAAGGTTATTGAAGCAAATGTTTAGAAAATGAATATTGAAGAAACTCATATACTGCAATCTTCCTGGAGAAATCAATCTATTTTACAACATCTAGATAACGAGGAGTTAGCATATTTGGAAGAAGTAGCAGAAATAAGGACTTACCAGAAGAATGAAATAATTTTTTCACAAGGTAAGCGTATTTCCGGTTGTTACATTATACTATCGGGTATCGTAAAACAGTTTAAAACAGGTATTGAAGGTAAAGATTATATCTTTCGTTTAGCCAAACCTTTTGAAATTTTAGGGTTTCGTTCTGTACTCAGTGAGGAACCAGCCTGTAATACATCCACGGTTATTGATGACACTACCGTATGTTATATCCATAAGGATTGCCTGCATCATTTGGTAAAAACGAATGGAACTTTTGCCCTGGATTTGTTACAGATCGCCTGCCGGGAATTAGAAGAATCCCATTCATTGATTGCAGATATTGCCCAAAAATCAGTGAAAGAGCGTCTGGCCGAATTTCTCCTGATGCTGGAAAACAAATTCGGTACCAATGAAAAGAAACAGTTGAATATTTCCCTTTCAAGGGAGGAACTTGCTAATATTGTTGGTACGGCAACAGAATCAGTCATTCGCCTTTTATCGGAGTTTAAAAACGAACGGTATATTGATATTAGTGGGAAAAAAATAGCCATTCTAAATGCAAAAGCTTTAGAAAAAATTGCATTTTGAGATAAGAAGATAGAATAATACATGTTGAATAGGAAATAAGTTCCCTTTGATGCATCGTAAAGCATATTTTTGTTTGATCATTCTTGTTTTACTATCAAGCTGTAAAACAGCAAAGAGATCTGTTACCACACAAAAAACACCTGCGAAATCACATGGTGTATCGAAACCGAGTACCCATGCAATAAAAACCTCATCCCGTTACCCGGCAGTTGAATATTATGGAGATAGTTGGAATACGGAACATGTCCGTTATTCTTCAGACCCGAAGCCGTCGGGAACTGTTCATTTAAATATGATTCCATCAGGAACCAGCGATTTCGTGATACCGGCTTGCGGAAGGATTTCTTCTGAATTCGGTCCGCGTAACGGGAGTATGCACACAGGGATTGATGTTAAAGTAGAACTGAATGATCCTGTTTATTGTGCTTTTGATGGGATGGTGCGCATGGCTACGACTTATAGTGCTTATGGCAAGATGGTGGTTGTTCGTCATGAGAATGGCCTGGAGACTTTATATAGCCATCTGAATACAATTGCAGTAAAAGTAAATCAACGTGTTAAAGCTGGAGATCGAATCGGTGGTGGAGGAAAAACAGGGCGTGCTACCGGTGTACACCTTCATTTCGAGACCCGTTTCAAAGGGGAACCTTTTAATCCCAGATTGGTGATTGATTTTGAAAAGTGTAGATTGAAAACAAATACTTTAGTCCTGAACGAGGACAGCTATAAACTGTATAATAAAAACCTGCAATTAGCATCGTCCGCTCCAAAACAACCTGCTAAAGAAAAGCAGGAAGTAAAAAAAACAGCTGTTCGTCCGGTCAGGCAAGTCGAGCATGTGGTGGTAAAAGGGGATACATTATATAATATATCACAACGTTATGGAACTACTGTCGATTCACTTCGCAGGGTCAATAATTTGTCACAGGGGGCTGCTATACAGATTGGGCAGAAATTAGTAGTGGAAACCAACAAATAATTACAACAAAAATACCATAAAGAATATCTTTATAAAATAATACAATATCGAGTCTTGATTAATATTCTCATTTCTAATCAGATATATATTATTTGGTAAAAAAATAAAGTTTCTTCTAAAAAAATAGTTCTGGATTTAAATTTTTAGTTTACATTTGTTGTGAAATATTTCATGTTGTATTCAACGCGCGGAATACAACGCAGTCATGATTGAGTCGTTAATTGTAAAAAACAAGTTTATGAACAAGGTATTGACCAAAGCAGAAGAGCAGGTAATGCAGACTTTATGGAAATTGGAACGTGCCGGATTAAAAGCGGTAACGGATTCGATGCCTGATCCCAAGCCACATACTAGTACAGTGGCCACCATACTGAAGATCCTTTCGGAAAAAGGTTTTATTCATGTCGAACCTATTGGACGCATGCACTTTTATTCGCCGGCCATCAGCAAAGAAGAATATTCCGGTAAGCGGATAGAAGGTATTGCATATTCATATTTTGATGGTTCCTTTAACCAGGTGATTTCACATATGGTGAAAAGTAAAAACGTAAGTATTGAAGATCTGGAGCTGCTGATTGCCCAATTGAAGGGTAAAAAGTAGATATTCTGAACGTAATGCTTAATATTAAACGGGAATGATATGGAGAATTTCCTGTATTATTTGCTAAAAGTAGTGATATGCTCTGCCATGTTTGTGGCGTGTTATTGGCTTCTGTTAAAGAATAGCCGTTTACACCGCTGGAACCGGTTTTATATCCTGGCAGCAGTGGTTTTATCAATCACCATTCCATTGATGAAGATTTCTTTGGTCTTTAATGAACTGAATGACGTACCCTTGTATGCTCAGCAGTTTATAGTTGATCAGCCTGCTGAAATGAAAATTACCGGTGTCATGGAAGAGCATACCTCTTCTTTTTCATGGGAATGGATGCTTTACACATTCTGTTCATTAGGATGCTTCCTGTTGCTTGTAAAGGAGGTGAAATCGTTGATACGCATTGTCCGTTTGAAACATTGTGCTGAAAAGGTTTCTGTACGCGGTATTGACCTGTATTGTACGGATGACGGACAGACGCCTTTCACTTTTTTCCGGACTATTTTCTGGAATAAGGATATTTCTCCTGATACAGAAGAGGGTAGGTGTGTATTGACACATGAACTGGCACATGTCCGTTTATTGCATAGTTGGGATAAAGCTTTCATACGACTTGTTTGTTGTATTTTCTGGATGAATCCTTTTTTTAGATTTTTTTGCCGGGAACTGGAGCTGGTGCACGAATTTGCTGCTGACAGTGAAACCATCGGTGAAGGAGATGGAAAAGCACTTTCATCCTTGATTTTATGTACGTTGTACCCAAATCATTATCACGACTTTACCAGTCGTTTTTTTCAATCACCCATTAAAAGAAGAATTGCTATGATCACCAATCAAAAAAAAATATCATCAGGAATCATACGTAAGATAAGTATTATTCCTGTTATCCTGGTGGCTCTTTACTTGTTTTCGCTAAGAGTAATTGCTTCAGGACCGGAAAATGCAATCATCGTACAGGATGATAAAGATCCCCTGAAACCACAAAACGCTTTGGAAGAACTGGTAACAATTGTCGCTTTTGGAAATACGAGCAAACCGGTTGAAGAACCGGCCCCGGTTTCTTTTTCCCGGAAAAACCCGAAGAGTGGTGTGTTCACCTATAATGAAGTGGAAGTAAAACCCACCTACAATGGGAAAGCCGCCGGCGAAGGATTCAGGGAATATATGGCCCGTAATCTCACTTATCCCCCAACTGCTATAGAAGTAGGGCAAAAAGGGAAGGTAATCGTTTCTTTCATCGTTGACGAAAACGGAAAAGTGACAGACGCAGAGGCAGTGGTGAATCCTTATCCAACGCTTGGGAAAGAAGTGGAACGTGCTGTGAAAGCTTCTTCAGCATGGACTCCGGGAAAAAAGAATGGGAAAAATGTTCCCGTACAGTGTTATGCATTTGTAGAATTTAAATTGAATGGAGGGCAGATAACGAAAACTTCTGAAAGTGCAGATGATGAATATTTGTATGCAAAAGTGGATCAGAAGCCTCTTTTTGAAGGAAGAAATGCCGATGAAAGTTTCAGGGAGTTTATAAATAAAAATACTATTTACCCGCCTGATGCGCTAAAGAATAATAATGGAGGACGTGTTTATGTCGAATTTGTAATTGATAAGAATGGAGATGTAAAAAATGCAAAGGTCGTCCGTGACCCAGGTAAGAGTTTAAGCGAGGAAGCTCTGCGGGTAGTTAATTCTTCTCCCCGGTGGACACCTGGAAAAATGAATGGGAAAAATGTAAATGTACGGTATGCCTTTCCTATAGTCTTTAAGTTGCAAGGGGATAAGAAGTCTGATTCATCAGAAACTTCTAAGCTTTAATTATCCATCAATGAATTTTTTGCAAAGATTATATGCTTGATGATGAAGGCGGGTTTGATAAATGCAGGTCCGCTTTTTAGTACTGTACAATATTGATAATAAATAGATAGGACTCATATTATATTAATGCTAAAATACCCCGCAGATTGAATCTACGGGGTGTTTTTGCATTAACGACCCTTAGGCCGGAAAGATGGTCATTTATTCGAACGTTACGCCGAGCCAGCTGCTGGAACGCAGGTCCTTACAAAGTGACAATAATTCGGTAACACCGGTTGAGGATGTTGTATAATCCGACAGGCCGATACCGAAACGGATACCTTTACCCTGGCTGTTGAAATTGGTCAATGAAGAACGTGGAATAACCACATCTAACGTATAACCGTCAGAGGAGGAATTCGGAGTCACTGTAATCCCTTCTGCCGAAGCTTCTACCCATTGTCCTTCTTTGCCATTCCAGCGGTTGACATGGCCTGCTGAGGAGATCCAAAATTTAGAGATTCCGGTATCTACATCCAACAGGGAAAGATTATCAGCGTCAATATAAAGATATACACCGTCGCCTGCCTGTGTTCCGGGTTCTGCGGTAACCGTCGTATTGTCTTTGGCGATAATGCCGACATAGAGGTTATTTCCATCGATACCCAGTCCGGCAGTAATATTGGCTTCAGTCTTGCCCCCAACAAACATAGGATGATCCGTCACTTGATCCCCAATGATGGTTAAATCATTGACCAGATGTCCTTTCATATAGAAGGGAGCTTCCTGATTCTTGAGCAGTCCGTGATTGGAAGTGGTCAATGCCAGGATGGTTTTGTTGTCGAAAAGCATCAACGAATTGCGGACAGCTTTTTCTTCGCTTTCGAAGGGAAAAGGTCTGGTACGGTATTTGAAATTTTCCGCCTTTGAAGTACCAATAGCTACCTCCATTAATTCGAAATCTGGGTTGCGCCCTTCATCGGTTTGGTAGGAAAGCAAGGTTTCTCCTGTTGGCAACACAATCATACGGGTAATTCCCATGAAATATTTGTCCGGAAGGATTTCATAGAGGGCATAATCACGATCGGGAGTATCTCCCCTGACAGCATCTCTCCAGTTTTCCACCAACGGACAACGAACCGTATAAGGCTTAAAGGTCATTGTCTTGTTGTCGGAAAGGGCAACTACAATCTCATCACCCAGTACTGCTGGTGAAGGCCAGGTATTTTGTTTGTAGGCACGCGAAGCCACCGTTCTGGCTCCTGTCCAGCGCCGGTTCACCCCATCAGGACCGAAATCCTTGATTTCACTGGACCATGTTTGTCCATTATCGTTTGATTCGATTACTACTAATTGCTGTTCCAAGATCTCAGCTAATAACTCCGTTGAATTCAGTGCAGTAATGGATACTGGCGTCCCGCCATCGGCAAAATAGAGTTGTAACTTACCATCCGGAAGTTGCAGGAATGATGGATTTTCAACACCCAGATTCGCATAAACTTCCGTGATAGGTTCTAAAGTCAAATCACTGTTGATCCGCCTGATTTTAATAGCAGCAGGATATTCCGTGGTTGTACCGGTCAACTCATATTGGTACCTGACAGCGCAGGAAGCTACTAAGTCTCCATTCTGAAGAAGGGTAATGGTTGGCTGTCCCATTAAGTCCTTATAGGTAAGGTCTTCATTACCGTTTTTACCAGTGTGGGAACCTTTGGGAAATAGGGTAACGGCAGTACTCCATGTAATGCCTTCGTCCTGACTGGAAATCAGATAAACATTATCTTCCGATGCATAAACCGCTACCAACTCATTGGCTGTACGGATCATTTGAGGCGCAGCACCTTTGGCTGCCAGTTGCTTTAGGGAACTGTAATCCCATGCAATGCGAATGCCGCTTATAGGCGTGATTTTTACAGGTTTGTAGCTGTCGTCAATCCCGATGCCGTTATCGTCATCATCCTTACTGCTGCATGAACTGAACAACGAAACAGATGCAATGCAGAATAGCCACAAGCCCATTATATAAAATTTATATTTTTTCATATACAATCATTTTTTAAGATGGATTAATCAGACGTCGTTTTACACAGACGGAAATCAGCAATATACACAACTACTTCTTTTGCTGAAGTATAAGCGAAAGTGGCACTACCTTCGCCTCCGATATTGACTGCATAGACACGGTTACGCCTTTGGGAATTGTCTCCTCCGTCATTTGCACGCATATCAATGGTGTATTCATGCCATGAGGTTTGTATCTCAGCATCGCCCATTTTTGCCTGTTTCCCGGCATCCCAAGACTGTTGAGTATAATCGGAATTTTGAGGATATCCCCACAAACTATTCATCGGACGGATCCACGGCAAACGGAAAATATCCCAGCCTACCTGGTTGGCTCCCGCATTGTTGGTCACCACTTCTTTTTTACATCCGATAAACATCTTAAACTTCACATAGGGATAACGTTGGTTGTCAAAGCGCCATTGTCTGGGCAATGCAAAGATAAATGTTGCATTTTTCTGTTTGATCACACAACGATAGATGTTTTTACCGTCATTTTGAATTAATTGACCCAGTTGCAGGTTTACCGTTTCACCATTCACCACATCTTCACCCGTATTGGGGAGATTCCATCTGCTGATATCCGTATAACCGGGGCGGGGCAGGAAGTTGCCGGAGTGGGATAAATTCATATCCCAGGCATCCGCCTGAACCCATCCGTTAGCAAAGAACTGAGGCTCGATAAATACACGGTCAGGAAAAAACGGATCACTATTGGGTATTTTTGTTACTACAGTTCCTACATAAGGTTCCAGGAAAGTATCGAAGGCTGTTCCCATGGTTTTTTCTATGTACCGGATAGTCGTGATTTGTCCGGATTCAATGGCATCTTTCAGGGTCTGCAGACTTTCTGGAGCATTACCAGTAGCAGCATTGATCTTTGCAGGCTGGTCTACCGGCATCATGAACTCCTGCCATGCGCCTCCGCCCACCCGGCTTGTCACACCATTCCTTCCATAATCCAGGACTTCGAGTGTTCCGGGAAGTCCTTTTCCGGTTAGATCAAGGGTATGTACCTTATTGAAAAAGAACAAATCGGCAAAGGTGGTCATATTCATTGGGTAAACCAGTTCAGTCACCTTATCTGCTTCTTCCAGTGTGAATACATTGATTCCATTGCCTCTCAAAGTATTTAACTCGGTTGGAACAAACGGCTGATCAGGTGTGGGCATCTGCACTACATACGGCCTTTCAACATTAATGGTATCCAGCAGTTCCCTGCCGTCGTCCAGAATCGGAAGTACGCGATAGGTCATATCAAAAGTCACTTCCTGTCCTGATGGAAGATTACTGGCATAAACTCGCGGAGAATTAAGTAAGGTGTCTGCTTCTGATTTACCGTCGGCATCGGTATACCGGCATATAAGTCCGTGGTATTCCATCATGATGGTATGCAGACCGGTAGGCCATTCCAGCAATATAGCCGAAGAAGCAATGGATGCATTAGGGTTAAGGATACCTTCGGACAACACATCACGGTCATACGAAGTGTAGGGCACCAATGATATCTCCTGTGGCGTGGAGCGATAACCATACTGGTCTTCGGTATAGATCAGGAACCGGTACAGACGAGGTTCGGTCAAATTGGTAACATTGACATAAGAACAAACGCTATCGATCACGATTTCTTTAGGATCCGGGGTATCGGTATCATAGGTGACAATGGTTTTTTGGGCTCTGCCCATGATAATTTTGCTGGCCGGTATGCGGCCGTCTTTCCGTAAGTCTATTTCTACGCGTTCAAAACCAACCCGTCCATATATAGTGTCGAACGCAGCCGGATAGATCTCTTCCTTTTCTGAAAAGTCTTTTATACTGTCATATATAGCATCTTTGTCGCACGAAGCAATAATCAATGCCATCATGATAAGTATACCGGACAAAAACAGGTGTATATTTCTATTTTCAAATAATGTCTTCATCTTTTGAAAGTTTTGATGGTTTATATAACTTTATCAATATCCTTCCGCTTTACGCCCATATAGGGTGATTTCCGACAAACAGTTTGCATTGGTGCCTTCGTAGTTATTGTCAAAACTTGACAATGCCTCATAACGGAACCAACGTGTAGGTTTGGTGAATTTAGGATCCTCAGGAAACATGTAGGCCATGTCGCCCTGTCGTCCCAATACACGGTATTGTCGGTCGGGTAAATTCAACGGAAAAGTAATGATGTGGGTAGTGATGGAATCCCAGGATTGGGTGTCTTCATCCCAACGCCACATAGAATAGCTACCGACATTTTCATTGCGGTAATAGTCTTCACGGCCGCTATATTCGGTGGCTTCGGTATGGCGATAACGCTGGTGCGTGATGATCCGGCTCAACTCGTAGTAATCTCCCAGGTCGATGATATAATTCCATGGTACGTTACCATCCCTGGTTTCACCAGTACGGCCTTTTCCATAGGTATGGGTAAAATTGACAAAAGTACCGTCGCTGATAAGGTCATCTATAGCCATGTAATCACGTCCTTCCAATGCATTGAAAAATCCCATAGGCACGCCGGTATTGACTTTCTGTCCGGCACGGTTAAGAATGGTAGAATCATTTGTTTCAGGTATTTGCCAGCTAGTCTTAGGAATTTTTACATCGCTGAGCAGTTTGATTTCACCAATATCAATATTATCGCTACTGTTACCATATTCATCTTCAACACGTACTTTCACCTTAATAAGTTGGTCGAGGAGTAACGGGTCGCGGACAAACTGACGTTCTTCTGCTTCACGGGATGTATACACCATGCTTTTTTTCTGCAGGGTGCCCGTTGCATCTTCGTATTCATAATCCATGAATATTTTCATGCTTTTCATCAATCCGTTTTCCCAGTTGATGTAGAAGGAACTGAAACCGCCGATACAATAAACAGTACTGGCTACTTGTTCTACAGCCGGTTCCATAGCTTCCACTGTTATTGCAATTTTGTCGGAGTGGTTACCTGCGCGATCAACAGAATACAATTGGATCGTATGTGGCTCCTGTGAGGCAAATCCGTAAACATCAATGTAGTCCGTAAAATAGGATACGGAGAACCATCTTTCTACACCTGTTTTTGTTTGGTAAGTGGCATCAATGGACAACAAATCTTCATCATCGGGTTTTTGGAAAAATATACGTACTCCCCCGTATGTCGGCTTATATTTTAGAAATACAGGCGGATTAGGAGGATCCGAGTCGTTATAGCCAATCTCAAACCGTTCGTTTTCCTTACAGGAAAACAGCAACAATACCGTCCAGATCCCTGTAAGGATTTTGATTTTTATTATTGTGTTTTTCATATTCATTTCTTTTTCGGTTAATTCAAATATTTCGTTACCATCCGGGATTTTGAATCATGTTGGCATTGGTATTCATTTCGTTCAGGGAAATCGGCCACAGGTAATTCCGGTTAAGGAAACGGCGGCGTTGCTTCACTTCCAGACGGAAGAAATTTTGGGCACCATAGCTTTCTGCTGTCCATCCGGTTACAGGAGTGTTAAATTCGGCAGCTCCTTGTTTGTAACGAATTACATCCCAGTAACGGCTTCCTTCAAATGATAATTCAATGGCCCTTTCACGTAAAATAATTTCACGCATACCGGCTTTGTCAAGATGTCTGTTCAGATATAAGGTGGTGACCAGATTGGCGTCCGACCATACATCTTCCACATTCGGAATACCTGCACGGCTTCTTATTTTGTTGATTTCGTCCCATACCTGTTGATCGGGACCATACAACTGATTCAGTATTTCGGCTTTCATCAGGTAAAGGTCTGCCATGCGGATGATCGGGTAAGGGAAATGGATCTGACGGATCCAACTACCAGATTTGGATTCGGGGTGTACATATTTCTTTACACCGACACCTGTCCAGTAAAAATCCGTGGCAAAATTGGAAGAGTATCCCCCTGCCGTACCACCATACATTTCCGTTGGAATGCAGAACTGATGGGCACGCCAATAACCTCCGGTAAAACCAAGATTAGCATAAAAGCGAGGTTCGCGATCCAGATAAAGCTTAGCCGTCATATAATTGGGTTGAAGAATACCCCGCCAGTTTTGGTATTCTACATCAGTGGAATCTACGGTGGAAACTAACCGGTACATATTGTTCCTGTCAAAAGTTTTGTCTACTTCAATGGGTAATCCGTTTTTAGTGTAGTAACGACTCACCATCTGGAATGTAGCCGAACCCCAGTTCCATGAATTTCCTGTTGTTTCCGTTACCCCGTTGGTATATGTGTTAGGCAGACGGAGATTGCTGGCATCCTGTAGGGTACCACTTGCCCCCATTGAATAAGTACGTCCCCAGAGACATTCTTTGTTCCATGGGTCAACAACCAACATACGCAAGGTATAGTATTGCTTCAGATTGGGATTGGCGCGCCAGTCATCGATATCAAATTTATAGGGCTGATCTTCGTATTCATAAAGACCGAAACCATCTTCTTCACTTTGGCGGATCGCTTCAATAATAGCTTCTTCGGCATCTTTCCATTTCTGGGTCCAGGCAGGAGAACCTTCCTCGTCCATTGGGAAGAAGGGTTGTCCGTCATGATCAGTAAAACCACCGTATAGATCTTTGGGACCATTGAATAACGGACTGGCACGGAACAGCAGGATGCGTGCCTTAATGGCTTTGGCAGCCGCCTTGCTGACCATTCCCAATTCCGTATCCATGATGTCTTCCTTTAGATCGGGTATGGCTTCGTCGATCAATTTAATGACATAATCAAAACATTCATCGACTTTTTGGCGGCGGACAAATAAATCCTCCGAATCTGAATTGAGCGGAAGATTTTCGTCAACAATGACAATAGGTCCATAATGCTGGATCAATAGAAAATGAAAATAAGCCTTCAAAAATTTTACCTGGGCAATCCAGAAATTCATATCTTCCCGGGGAAGATCTTTGACCAAATGGATATTTTCAAGAAACGTATTGGCCATACGGATACGTATGTATAAGGGAGGAACCGGATAGTATTTAACACCGCCATCCGGTTCTACCTTCAGGCCTTCCCAAAGATTGAGGAACGGCCTGGAAGTAGTCTGTAGCCCTTCCATAATTTGCGATCCATAAAGGTTGGAATGATTCAGGGTAGCATTACGTTGTCCCAGCCAGTCATCGCCCAGTAAAAACTCAGTATAATGGATTTGATGGTTGTTCGGAAGCCCTGAATATACATTACTTAAAGCCTGGTATGCCATTTCCTTATTAGCGAAATAATCTTCCAGAGAAATAGTGTTGTCCGGTACAATGTCGAGGAAATCAGCGCATGAGGACAACAATCCGGCAAACAACAAGCAGCTAACCCATCGTTTTGCATTGGTGATGATTATATTTAATCCTTTCATGTTTTTAATAATAAAGTTTCGATAATTAATTTAGAAATTAACATGAATCCCTATGTTGAAGCGCCGGTTAATAGGGTAACCTAGTCCATTGCCGCCCATTTCAGGATCCCAGAGTTTAAAACGGCTGAGCGTGAATAAGTTTTCTCCGGTAAAGTAAATACGTGCACTTGTCAGATTCAGCTTTTCGGCAAACGGGAAAGTATAGCCGAATTCTACTGTTTTCAAGCGCATAAAGCTTCCTTCGCGTAACCACCATGATGATTGTACTGTATTGTTTTCTACATGATAGGTAGCCAGACGGGGCCAGAAAGCGTGCACGTTCGGATTGGTTTCGCTCCAGGAATCGCGCGCTACGATTTCAGGTGCATTCCTACGATCATAGAAGGGGGCGATTTTCGCCGGTTGGATATAAAATGATACGCGGGCATTTCCCTGGAAGAAAAACGAAAGGTCGAAATTCTTGTATCCTGCCGATAATCCGAAACCATACTGTACTTCAGGATCAGTAGGATAACCCATAGGCACCCGGTCATTGGTATTGATCACGCCATCACCATTGACATCCAGATATTTAATGTCGCCACGCATATATGCGCCGAATTCCTGTCTCGGTGAGTTGTCGATCTCCAGTTGATCTACAAAAAGCCGTTCGGCGATGTATCCCCAGGTTTGTTTGATGGGATGTCCGACATTTGAAAGGTATCTGTCGCGATAGTTCTTTTCGTCCAGCTCCAGGTACTTGTTGATGGCAAAAGTAATGTTGGCACGTCCTGTCAGCCAGAAATCGGAACCAAAGAAACGCCTGTAATCGACAGAGGCATCGAATCCCTTGGATGAGGCTTTACCCACATTACCGTGTATGGTAGTCTCAAAACCGGCAGTCGCAGGGAAATTTTCCCTGGCCATGTAGATGCTTTCCCGGAGGTCTTTGAATATGTCGAATTGGATTTTCAACGATTCATCCTTGAATAAATTGATTTCCGTCCCCAGATTATATTTTTCGGCTGTTTCCCATGATATGTCGGGATTGGAATACCTGTTGAAAGTGAATCCGGAGTATGAGCCGGAAAAAATCCGTCCCCATTGATAAAATGCTGTTCTATCTGTATTATTGACAATTTCGGAAAGATAGAAGAAGCGACTTTCCCGGTTTGCAATATTGTCATTACCCACTTTTCCATAGGTGAATTTGAATTTCAGCAGGCTGATTGTATTTTTCAATCCTTCACCCCAGAATTTTTCATTGGAAACAATCCAGCCCGCAGCGAAGGACGGGAAAAATCCAAACCGTTTTTTGCCTTGAAATTTTTCCGAACCGTTATAACCGTAGGCAAATTCTGCAAAATAACGTTTATCGTAATCGTAAGAAACACGACCTGAATTACCAAGGTTTCGTTCGGGCAGGGTTTTATAAATGGTGCCGTTGTTTCCGTCGGTCAGAATTTTCTGGCTATGAATACCTACCGTCATCAGGTCGACACTATGCTTACCCCAGGTTTTACCCCAGATAAACTGGGCTTCAAAGTAGAAGTGTGTACTGCCGTCACGCTCGCCACGTACATCGCCCAGATAAGGGACTGTATTTGGATTCAAATTATAGAGGGTATACTCGCCTGTGAACGCATCGTACTGTTCCAGCGCATAGTAGACCGGAGCATAGCTGCGGTATCCTATGGTCTTATTCCAGGTATTGGCTGAGCCTTTGAACTGGAACTTCAGGTTAGGTGTAATGAAATCCAGATCTTGCATGAGTGTGGCCTGTATGCTGATGTTGTTTTCGTTTCTTTCCTTGTATCCCTTCACCATCTGTGCAAATGGATTGACTTTTGATGGGTCAGCATTACCAAAAAGCGTCCAGCGCGTTTCTTTATTGCGTTCATCCGGCTCCCATATAGCAGGAAAATCAACTGGGTTGCTATCCATGACCATTTTGAAAAGTTCGCTAGCGTCTTCATACGGGCCGTTATACCTTTCAAAGCGGCCATAAATACGGGTATCGAGTTTGGTAGTCTTGCCCAGTTTAAACGTTACGTTGCTACGCAAATTGAAACGCTTGATATCGATGTTGTTGTTGAAATTATTCAGGTTGTCCTGATCGTCTACCTTTAACAGACCCGTTTCGTTTTCAAATCCGCCGGATACATAGTAGTTGGCGACCTGGCCGCCACCTGAAAAATTGACATTGGCTTTGGTATTAAAGGTAGCCTGTTTGAACATCTTGTCATACCAATCAATGTTCGGATAGATCATAGGGTTGTCACCGCGTTCGGTGGCCAGTATTTTTTCTTCACTGTACCATGGTGCGGTCGGCGTATCGTTGATGTTGTGAACCTGATCGTCATACCGGGAAACCAACGCCTGGTTATAAAGACGCATATATTCTACGCCATCGAGCAATTTGAGCAATTTGGTAGGTGTGGCAACATTGACATCTACACGTGCGGATATTTTTAGCTTATCGGTGTTGCCTCCTTTGGTAGTTACCGAAACGATACCGTTCGCGCCACGTGCACCATAAAGCACGGTTGCCGAAGCATCCTTCATCACGGAGAAACTTTCGATATCGTCAGTCTGAATACGGGCAAGATCATCTGCAGAAGCTTCAAAACCATCAATCAGGATGAGAGGGCTGGATGCATACCCGAAAGTAGAAACCCCGCGGACAAAGAACTGGGCATTATCTGCACCGGGTTCACCACTAGTCTGATAGGAAATCAACCCGGGAATTTTTCCTGCAAATGCGGAGGTAAGGTTTGAAGATGCAATCTGCAAATCCTTAACATTCACCGACTCAATGGAAGCTAGCACACTTTCCTTTTTTTGAGTACCGAAAGCCGTTACTACTACTTCTCCTATCTGAGCAGCTTCTTCTTTCAAAACTACGGGGATAATCCGCCGGTTTCCGATTTTTACATTTTGGGACTGAAACCCAACAAAAGAGAATTGTAATGTACTTGTGTCACTGGGAGCGTTGATTGAAAACTCACCATTCATATTGGTAGCTGTTCCCTGGGAGGTTCCCCGGATTGTTACGGAAACACCTGGTAACGGTCCTCCACCTTCATCAGTAACAGATCCGGTAATTCTAATTGACTGCGCCTGTAGCGCACATATTCCTACGATAAAAAATGCAGTGGTCAACAGCATTTTTCTCAGGTTATTTTGTTTACATTTGATAAACGTCATCATAAGTTACATTATTGTTACGTTTTTTAAATAATAATTCTCAACAACGACTCCTTGATGGGGTATCGTTGATTCATACATACACCACCCATCCGGTGCTTTTACCCGATGTAATACATTCATAATTTATTGATATTAATATAATTATAATTTATTCACATTGCAATCTCATACTCTAATAATTTGTCCTATAATATCTATGGACAACAATCAACTTCCATAAATAGATGTTGTTAATACAAAAGCTTCAGAGATGTGTTTTTTTTCATATCATTCTCGAATTGATTGAATTTCATTTGTTTTTCATAGGCCTCCTTTTTTAATAATGATTAATAAATAGTTCTTAGTATTCTAAGTCATATAGTGATTTAAAATAGCCGGGGTATAGGTACAAACGCAAAAAGGCAAACCATAAAATTTTATGGTTTGCCTTTTTGGAAAAGTAAATATATTTGTTATTTACATTCTCTCTCTCTCTCTCTCTCTCTCTCTCTCTCCAATAGGCATGCCACACCCATTGTTTCAGGGTATTTCAGAAGAAATATTTTTGAGAGTATTAACATTTTTTATGAATTTTGTCGGACAAATATACGATAATTTTTTTGAAAGCAATAAAAAAGAATAAAAAACGTAATAAAAAATAAACCTTTCTATGCAAAAATATCAACATTAGTAAATATGTGCTTGATAATAAATATATTAATACTGATTGTTTTGTTTTTGCTCTTTTTAATATCAATATAATTCATCTAAATATATAAAATATTTTGAAAATATACTTCTATAAATTGATTTGTCAAATAATTGAAATTTAGCTTGTTATGTTTTTTTTGTTTATTTCGCACCAAATGGTCCCTGAAAAAGAAACGAAAAAATAAGAAAATTACCAACATTATTGGATCGAGTCGAAATAAAAATAAACAAAATATGAAAGTGTTATTTCATGAATAGCTGAAAATGTTCAAAAAACACTTCTTTATCCTTAATGTAAATTGAAATTTATTCGAATAAATTTCTCATTTTTTTAAAGAAGGATTTATCTTCATTATCCGGATGAGGCTGAAAATTCTTTGATTGGTTTAATTTTTCAAGAATAGAGCGTTCTTCCTTTGAAGTATCTTTTGGTATCCAAACATTAACGGTGACCAACAGATCACCTTTTCCATAACCGTTCACATCTGGGATGCCTTTTCCTCTTAAACGCAATATTTTCCCCGGTTGGGTTCCCGGATCAACTTTAATTTTGGCTTTTCCGTTTACAGTGGGGATTTCAACAGTTGTTCCGGTAATCGCATCGGGAATACTTACAAACAAGGGATAAATCAGGTCGTTACCATCCCGGACCAATTCCTGGTGTGGTTCTTCTTCAATAGCCACGATCAAATCCCCATTGATTCCTCCGCGACGGGCAGCATTCCCTTTTCCGCTGACATTCAGTTGCATTCCTTCGGCTACACCAGCAGGGATTTTAACCGTAACAACTTCTTCTCCTTGTACAATGCCCTCACCATAACAAGAGGTACATTTTTTAGTGATAATTTTTCCGCTTCCGCCGCAGCTATTACATACGGACGAAGTCTGCATACGTCCAAGGATCGTGTTGGTAATCCTGGTTACTTGCCCGGTCCCGTTACAGGCAGTACAAGTTGAAAGTCCGGAATGACCTTCAGCTCCCGTACCATCGCACGATGTACAAGCAACGTACTTTTTTAATTTTAATTTTTTCTCAACGCCTTCAGCAACCTCCTGCAGGTTCATCCGCACCTTCACCCTTAAGTTACTGCCTTTACTTACCCGTTGACTTTGTCTGGAACCTCCGAATCCTCCAAAACCAAAACCTCCAATATCTCCGAAAATGTCTCCGAAATGGGAAAAAATATCATCCATAGACATACCACCGCCGCCAAACCCAGCCCCTCCGTTGACTCCGGCATGGCCAAACTGGTCATACCTGCTTTTTTTATTGTCATCGCTCAGTACTTCATAGGCTTCAGCTGCTTCCTTAAATTTTTCTTCAGCTGCATTATCTCCCGGATTTTTATCCGGATGAAATTGGATGGCCTTTTTCCGGTACGCTTTTTTTATCTCTTCTTTTGATGCAGACTTCGATACTTCTAATACTTCGTAATAATCCCTTTTTGTCATATATTATAACCCCCTGTGGTATTTATTCGTTTAAAAATGCCGTTTACTCGCCAACAACAACTTTAGGATATCGTATGATCTTATCATTTAGGGTATAACCCTTTTGTATGACATCAACCACTTTTCCTTTCATATTTTTTGTAGGAGCCGGAATTTTAGTGACAGCTTCATGGCTTTCGGGATCAAACGACTCGTTGATAGCTTTGATCTCATTCACACCATTGGCAGACAAAAAATCTTTCAGCTTATTGTATATGAGAACCATACCTTCTTTAACGGATTCCGTATCTTCTGCCTTTTCAACCGCATCCAATCCCCTTTCAAAATCGTCGACAACCGGAAGTATTTCCTTCAAAATAGATTGTCCCGCAGTTTGGATCAATTCCGTTTTTTCACGTAATGTGCGTTTACGAAAATTATCAAATTCGGCCGATAACCTTAAATATTTATCTTGTGATTCAGCTAGCTTCTGTTCTAAATCCTCTATGTATGATTCCAATTCTGCCGGATTTTCATTCTCAACACCGTCCAACTCCAGTTCAGTATCCTTCATTTCATCCATTGAGCGTTCATCTTCATTAGCGTGATCTGTCTTTGCCATTTTATATATATTGATGGTTTATTCTGAAATTCAAATATTTAAAATCATGCATATTATAGACGTAAGTCTTGCAAAAAATCTGCCAAATATAGAATTGTTAGTCATAATGTCCGATTATGACAGGTTGTAAGATGTACTTGGACAAGTTGTCAGTCAGGTCTTTTTAGAGGAACGATTCGGGCTGATTCTCTTTTCATTTTCCATAACAACAAGATGCAAACGGCAGTCATTGCAAGTGTTACAGGAATCGCACTCCATGAGGACCCGTATTCTGCAGCTTCTACCGGAATATGTCCTTTATGGGTGAGATAACCCACTATTGCGATTACAGCATTGTTGATAAAATGGGCAAAAACCGGTAGCCATATAGAGCCACTCCAGGCCAGCAGGTACCCGAACATAATACCCAGTAACCAACGGGGAAAGATTCCGTAAAATTGAAGGTGCATGGCGCTGAATAGTAGGGAAGATATGACAATTGCTATATGTATGTTCCCTGTCCACTTCACAAAGATCTTTTGGATAATACCTCTGAAAATCAGTTCTTCACCGATCGCGGGAATGAGTGCAATCATTAAGATATTGAAGAATAATCCGTATATGCTGGTCGTGGACAGAAATAAATCAGAGGCATTACGTGCGGCATCTTCACTTGAACGGAAATTCCTTTCCAGAAAGGAAAGGCTTTCAGGAAAAGAAATCTGGTCATTGAGTTTGGCCAATAAATTGATCAATGGGATGACGGTGATCATAACAAAAAGTACCATCAATAACCATCTTTTTGGAAATGGATTCCGGAATCCGAAATAAACCGTAACATTTCCTGAAAATAAATAAGCCAGAAAGAAAGCAGGAAGAATAAATAGCGTAATACCCTGCATTGTCTGTATATATCGCATCAAACCAAGATGATGGTTCATCTCGCCATTGTTCATGATAGCAATAATATCCGGCAGGGAAATCCCAACAAAAAGCGGTGCAAACAGTATTGCGATAAACATGAATAATAACGCACTTACCATCATGGTAAAAACCGTGAAAATAAGTTGGGTAAAGGGTGGTGCTTCACTGAAAAGACCTCTTCGCATTTTTGAAAATAAATGATGTATGAAAAACTTCCTGCTGTATTGACCTGTTACCAATACAACTTGTTGTTGCTTACAGAACAGAATTTCTTAATTTTGCAAAATAAAAAAACAAATTCGGTAAATGCAAATCGGTTCTATTGATTTAGGTGAGAATCCATTGTTTCTTGCACCTATGGAGGATGTCACCGATCCATCCTTCCGGTATATATGCAAGCATTTCGGTGCTGATATGATGTACACGGAATTTGTTTCATCGGATGGTTTAATCCGGGATGCAAAGAAGACTTTGAAAAAGTTGGAAATTGAAGATGCAGAGCGTCCGATCGGTATTCAGCTATATGGACATTTGCTGGATGCAATGGTTCAGGCTGCTTTAATCGCAGAAGAAGCAAAGCCCGACCTGATCGATATAAATTTTGGTTGTCCTGTGCGTAAAATTGCTACACGGGGTGCCGGTGCCGGAATGCTTTGTAATATACCATTGATGGTACAAATGACAGAAGCCATTGTCAAGGCTGTGAAATTGCCGGTATCCGTAAAAACCCGCTTAGGCTGGGATGAAGACTCGAAAAATATTGTTGACATCGCCGAGCGTCTACAGGATGTAGGAATTGCAGCCATTACTATTCATGGACGGACGAGATCACAGTTATATAAAGGTGAAGCCGACTGGACCCTGATAGGAGAGGTAAAAAATAATCCGCGCATGCGCATTCCTGTTATTGGGAATGGAGATATTACATCTGCAGAAATAGCCAAAGAAAAAATAGATCGTTACGGAGTAGATGGAATAATGATCGGGCGGGCAACATACGGGCGGCCGTGGATTTTTTCGGAAATCAAACATTATTTGAAAACCGGTGAACCCATGACTCCACTCACTATCATCCAAAAAGTAGAACTAGCCAAAATGCATTTACAAAAATCAATTGAATATAAGGGAATTCCTGTAGGTATATTTGAAATGCGCCGGCATTTATCTAATTATTTTAAAAACCTGCCTGACTTTAAACAGACCCGTATGATACTGGTTACTTCCCTCGATGTGGATGAATTGATGGAAACACTGGATAGTATCGGAAAAAGATATGGATAAATATTATTATCTCATTGATTATTGTTAATCGTATATTGGCATAATTCCGAGAATTACTGTTATGGGTAATGATGATAGAATAAAAAACAGACAGTACGATCAAATCATACTGTCTGTTTTTTATTCTGCTTCTCTTGTTTAAGCAGTAATGCTTTGTGAGGAAATTTACCTCATCCGTAATTATCCGAATGAAGAAATATAATACTGGCGGTTTAACCGGGCAATATTGGTGATCTTGATTTCTTTCGGACATTCAGCTTCACAGGCACCTGTGTTGGTACAACTACCGAATCCCAGTTCATCCATCTTCGATACCATTTTTGCAACACGTTCTCTTCTTTCAACTCTACCTTGCGGCAATAAAGCAAGCTGGGAGACCTTTGCCGAAACAAACAACATAGCTGATGCGTTTTTACATGCAGCAACACAGGCACCACAACCGATACAGGCTGCTGCATCCATAGCCAGGTCTGCGTTCTTCTTCGGGATTGGAATGGCATTTCCGTCCGGGATTCCACCGGTATTTACAGATACATAACCGCCTGCCTGGATGATTTTGTCAAAAGCATTACGGTCGACCACCAGGTCTTTAATTACCGGAAATGCTTTCGAACGCCAGGGTTCGATCCAGATGGTATCGCCATCTTTAAAGCGACGCATATGTAATTGGCAGGTGGTAATTCCGGTATCATTACCATGAGGACGTCCATTGATGAACAGACTGCACATACCGCAAATCCCTTCACGACAGTCGTGATCGAAGCAAACCGGTTTTTCGATTTTGTCCACCAACTGTTCATTCAGGATATCCAACATTTCGAGGAATGAACAATCCTGCGAAATATTTTCCAATTGGTAGGTTTTGAATTCACCTTTGGCTTTGGCATTTTCTTGACGCCATATTTTTAATGTCAGATTAAGACCTTTTTTTTCCATCTTATGACTGATTATTGATTATCGATTTTTGATTATTGATGTTCTGACAGGCGGTTTTACGTGAACTGATAAAGATCGAAGTCAACTCCTTACCTTCATTTAAAAGCTGATCCACTTTTTCTTTAGGTAACAATTGTTCATCAATGATAAATTCCATCCAAAAACATGTTTCATCTACTTCTTCAATTACAATTGCAAGTTTTGCAATAAACGTATTTTTTGATTGTGCCAGGCAGACCGCCCTGTAATTTGCTGCTACTGATGTTGCCGATCGAATAAGTTGTTTATTTATATGAAGTCCTAAAACATTCTCCGGTAAGTTGAAAGACAACTTTACACATCGATGTGCGAATGATTTGGTTCTTTGTTTTAGTTCATCTTGTTTACTAACCATTCAATATGCAATTATCAATAAGCAATTATCAATTATTTATAATTCCGTTGTGCTACTTTTATCTCTTCATATTTCAGCGGCTCCTTATGCAAGATCGGTTCTTTGTCATCACCGGTATATTCCCAACATGAAACATACATGAACTTATCATCCTGACGTAAGGCTTCACCTTCCGGTGTTTGATATTCTTCCCTGAAATGCCCGCCGCAGGATTCTTCCCGGAGCAATCCGTCACGGGCCATCAATTCGCCTAATTCCAGATGGTCTGCCGTACGAAGCGCCTTTTCCAGTTCCGGATTAAATTCATCTGTAGAACCGGTGACACGGACATCTTCCCAGAATTCTTTGCGAATGGCTTTTATTTCTTCCATTGCTTCTTTCAGGCCTTTTGCATTACGTGCCATGCCTACTTTTTCCCACATGACATGCCCGAGTTTTTTCTGGAAGTAATCAACTGAATGTTTACCTTTGATGTTCATCAACTTATTGATCTTTTCTTCGACAGATTTTTTGGCATCTTCAAATTCAGGAAGATCGGTTGAAAACCTTGGCGTACGGATTTCATCCGAGAGATAATTCTGGATAGTGTACGGAAGGACAAAATACCCATCAGCTAATCCCTGCATCAATGCAGATGCCCCAAGACGGTTGGCTCCATGATCCGAGAAATTTGCTTCACCGGCAGCAAACAAGCCGGGAATGGTGGTCTGTAACTCATAATCCACCCAAATTCCACCCATCGAATAATGGATGGCCGGATAAATCATCATAGGTGTTTCATATGGATTGTCATCCACAATCTTTTCATACATCTGGAAAAGATTACCGTAACGCGCTTCTATGACACTTTTGCCTAACCGATCGATGGCTGAAGCAAAGTCAAGGTACACAGCCAATCCTGTTTCTCCGACACCAAATCCGGCATCGCAACGCTCTTTAGCCGCACGGGAAGCCACATCACGGGGAACCAGGTTTCCAAAAGCCGGGTAACGACGTTCCAGATAGTAATCCCTGTCATCTTCCTTAATTTGTGTCGGTTTCAGTTTCCCGGCACGAATTGCTTCTGCATCTTCTTTTTTCTTGGGAACCCAGATACGACCGTCATTCCTCAACGATTCGGACATTAGGGTCAGTTTTGACTGATAATCGCCGTGAACCGGAATACAGGTCGGATGTATCTGTACGTAACATGGATTTCCGAATGCCGCACCACGCTTGTAACATTGCCAGTCTGCACTACCGTTTGACCCCATGGCATTGGTCGATAAAAAGAAAACGTTTCCGTAACCACCTGTAGCAATGACAACGGCATGGGCGGAATATTTTTCAAGTTCTCCAGTGATCAGATTACGTGCGATGATACCACGAGCCTTTCCGTCAACAACGACGACATCCATCATTTCGCGGCGGGTGAACATTTTCACGGAACCTTTTTCGATCTGACGGCTCAATGCACTGTAAGCACCTAGTAACAATTGCTGTCCTGTTTGTCCGCGGGCATAAAATGTACGGCTTACCTGTGCTCCTCCAAATGAACGGTTATCCAATAATCCTCCGTAATCACGGGCGAAAGGAACTCCCTGTGCCACACATTGGTCTATAATATTGTTCGATACTTCCGCCAAGCGGTATACGTTGGCTTCACGGGCACGATAGTCACCGCCTTTGATCGTATCGTAGAAAAGACGGTAAATAGAGTCTCCGTCATTTTGATAATTTTTGGCAGCATTGATACCACCCTGGGCAGCTATTGAATGTGCCCGGCGCGGACTATCCTGTATACAGAAATTAAGTACATTAAATCCCATTTCACCGCAACTGGCAGCTGCAGCCGCTCCTGCCAGGCCGGTTCCTACAATGATAATATCCAGTTTTCTTTTATTGGCCGGATTTACCAGGTTCTGGTGTGCTTTATAATTGGTCCATTTTTGGGCTAAAGGCCCTTCAGGTATTTTAGATTCTAACTTCATGGTCATTTTAAATTTTTGATTTTGATTCTTATTCTTGATTGTCGATGTCATTGAAAATGATCAATCAAAAATTATTTTCCTCCTAATAAAAAATAAATGGGAATAACGGCAAAACCAACAGGTATGGCCACCGAATAAATATAACCAACCCATTTAATGATCGGTGTATATGTCGGATGACTCCAACCAATTGTCCTGAATGCACTCTGAAAACCATGTATCAGATGAAAAGCCAACAAGATCATAAAGCCTATATACATGAAGCAATAAACTTTATTGGCAAACACATAACGGGCTATATCATAAAAATTATGATTGGCTTCCGTATCAGTAGCTTCATAAGCTCCGATCCCGATAGCAGCCGGGTCAAATATGCCTAGCTTATAAAAATAAAAATCTGTAAAGTGTATACAAAAGAATATGAATATAATACCACCTGTCCAAATCATATACTTCGAGAAAAATGAAGTCTGTGAATGATTTGTTTTCGCATAACGGACAGGACGCGAAAGCCAGTTTTTTATTTGTAGGAACAAGCCCAAAAGTATGTGTAGTGCAATACTACCAAACAGGACAACTTCCATGACCTTTACAGGTGCGGTACTCATGATCCATACCCCTGTGTCAAAATAACTCCGGTCGGGGAGTAACAATAACAGGTTAATAGACATGTGCAATACCAGAAAAAGACACAGAAATAACCCTACAAGCGCCATCCAGAATTTTTTTCCGACGGACGAGGTAAAGATATTACTCATAAACGATTGATTTTTAATTACTCTGATTATACTTAATTTCTTATAATAAGGCGCAAAGGTATTGGGTTATTTAACGATTTGCAACATTTTTCCCATATATTTTTTAATTTTAGAAGTATTCTAAATTGAATATTTTTTTGAAAATGTTTTTCTTAATACGATGTGGAAAATATGTTTTTCCGACATTTACAACCGGCATTTATCTTTATCTTTGTTTTTATTATCTGTGAATGATTAAATCGTATGATCCAACAAAATAAAAAGAAGATCGGCATCATTGGTTACCGTTCTGAAGATGGCTCTGTTTTCGGTGCAGGAAGCAATTATCTGGAACTGATTTCGCGTTTTGGAAAACCGTATATTATCTTTCCCGACGATGAACTTGCGGAGATAGATCTGTTAATTCTTCCCGGTGGATTAGATATCGCACCTCAGTCATTTGGGGAGTATCCAACGTTCAAAACCGGAAACCAGGACGTTTTCAAGCAATTTTTTTTCGAAAAGCATCTTCCCCGGTATATCGATAATAATGTGCCTATATTCGGTATTTGCCTGGGGTTTCAGATGCTGGCGGTTTATTTCGGTTCGAAAATGGAACAACATCTCTGGCGGCATCCGCAAAGCGTTGGTAGAAGCGTTGCCGCACATATTGTCGAACCGCTTCCACATGCTGGCGGTTTCGCTACACATTCCTTTGATGTCAATTCCCATCACCACCAGGGAGTTTTGCTCACAGGTTTATCCTCAGAGTTAGAACCATTAGCGGTAGCTCAACTTGATCCATATTCGGATGAGATGCTGGTGGAAGCATTCCGCCACAGGACTAAACCGATTATGGCTGTACAGTGGCATCCTGAGGAATGGATGGACAATTTTACCTGTAATGTAATAGAATATCTTCTAAAATCGGAGTGACGTTTTTAGAAAAAAGTTGTTTTTTGTATTTTTGTGCGATTTTTTAAATAAACAACACATTATCAATATGTCAGGACATAGTAAGTGGTCGACCATTAAGAGAAAAAAAGGTGCATTGGATCAAAAACGTTCAAAAATTTTTTCCCGGATTATCAAGGAAATTACTGTAGCAGTGAAGGAAAGCGGTCCCGACCCGGATGGTAATCCCCGGTTACGTCTGGCCCTGAATAATGCCAAAGGGGCCAACATGCCGAAAGACAATATAGCACGTGCCTTGAATAAAGCCAAAGATACGGAAGCTTTACAGGAAATTACTTATGAAGGTTATGCTCCGAATGGAATTGCTGTGTTTATTGAATGCCTGACGGACAATAACCAACGTACATTGGGAAACATCCGTGCAATATTCAACAAAAGAGGAGGAAGTCTAGGTACTAATGGTTCAGTGGCATTCATGTTTGAACGTAAAGGTATCATCACTGTTCCTAAAGGTTCATTGGATGCGGATGAATTTCAACTGGAAATTATTGATGCCGGAGTGGATGATTTTGAAGTACAGGATGATGTGTTTGTGATTACTACTTCCCTTGAAAATTTTGCTTCTGTGCAAAAAAGACTGGAAGAAATGGGAATTGACGCGGAGAATGCTGAATTACAGCGTATACCTACTGAAACAAAAAACCTGGATACAGAAGATGGTGTAAAAGTTCTTAAAATAATAGAGCTCATTGAAGACGATGACGATGTCCAGAATGTATTTCATAACCTGGAAGTTACTGATGAAATGATCGAAAAAATGGAATCATAGCATACGGTTTTTTATTTAATAAAATATTTTTTTTGATAAAAAGTTGCATTTTTTTGATAAAAAACGCAACTTTTTTGTGATTCATACGTATATATTAATACACGCAGAAGTATTGACATTAAAATATTAGTAACATGTTAACCTCAAAAATCTGAGTTATGAATACGGATCAAAAAAATGCAAAAAGTAAGATCTCGGCTCAGTTCATGAGTGGGGGATCGAGTACGAAGAGCCCTTCCCGTAAAAAAGTGGAAGAAAGTGTAAGAATGGGCGGGTATGAAGTGAGTTTCAAATGCAATAAAATAATCAATAAAGAAACTCAAGAGCCTATGTCCGGACACAGCGAGTTCTGGATTGGATAATCAAAGCTGATTATCTGATAGTTTAAAAGTATTGGCTTCAAATTTAAGATCAATGATTCTATAACAAAAGCCTGATATATCTTAAAAAGGAAAATAGGTAGGTTATTGCTGTTTTCCTTTTTTTGTTTTTACATGCTACATGATTTATCCGGAATAGGTAAAAGCATTACCTTTGTACAAACATTATCCATGGAAAATTTTCTTTTTTCGATCAATACAGTCGCTCCGCTATTTATTTTAATTTCAGCCGGATACATTGCCCGCCAAATCAATTTCATTTCCGATCAATTTCTTTCTGAAGCCAATAAGTTTGTTTTTAAACTTTTACTGCCATTAATGCTGTTTGAAAATATCCGGGTTACATTTCATGGCGAATTTACTAATATTCGTTTGATATTTTCTGCCCTGATCGGAGTTGCGCTGGTTATTGCCATATCATCATTTGTGGTTCCCTTGTTCGTGAAACGGAACGGACAACGGGGAAGTATGATACAAGGTATTTACCGAAGTAATTTTCTGATATACGGTATGCCTTTGGCAACAGGGATGTATGGTCAAAGTGCGGCACAATCCATTTCTATGTCGATGGGCATCATGATACCTTTTTATAATGTAGCGGCAGTCATTATTTTAACTTTTTTCTCGGAAAATCGTAAAAAATCGATTTCAGCTATTGGTCTTCTTAAAGGTATTTTTACGAATCCTCTTATTTTGGGGTGTCTTGCCGGATTATTGTTCGGGTTGTTGCCTGTTACTATACCGACTGCTATTGAAAAACCGATCTCCGGTCTGGCAGGAGCAGCATCTCCTCTTGCTTTGTTTCTGATGGGAGGGGAGTTTAAATTCAGAAGATTAAGTAATAACTTGTATAAAGTAATCTGGGTTACCGTTGCACGTTTGATCATTGTTCCGTCTGTTGCCATGGCAGCTTTTATTATGATGGGATTCCGTGAGGTCGATTTAAGTGTGCTATTGTGCATTTTTGCCACGCCGACAGCAGTGAGTAGTTATATTATGGCCAATAACATGGGATGTGACGGGGAATTGTCCGCCCAGATTGTTGTTTTGACAACTGTTTCATCCAGTTTGACCATTTTCTTTTTCATCTTTGCATTAAGGGGTATGGGAGTATTGTAAAAAACGTAATATTTAATCCATTATATTTTTTACTTTTGCCTTTTTCTAAGAAGTTAAACCATTCATTTTAATGTGGCATTATTCGTATGAGTGTTACCGATTCTGAGCTTTTACACATTGTCAATATCATTCGTTCGGTATCAAGATATGATTTTTGTAATTACTCCGAAAAATCTTTAAAACGCCGTTTTTCGAAAGTTTTATTGGATTATCGGATAACTGTGCCTGAATTAGTACACCGGATAAGAACAGAACCAGGTTTTATTGAAGAGGTGGTGAAGAAAATTACAGTGAATACGACCGAGATGTTTCGTGATCCTCAAACCTGGATTGACTTGAGGGATTCCGTATTGCTGGAACTTTCCCGAAAAGAACATATCAGCATCTGGCATGCAGGGTGTTCAACAGGGCAGGAAGTGTATTCGATGATTATTCTGCTTAATGAGATGGGTATCCTTGATAAGACAAGTATATATGCATCGGATCTTAATGCAGATGTTATTGAGATCGCTAAAAAAGGAATATACAAATATAAATTCAATATTAGTTATCTGGATAATTTCGATAAAGTCATCAGGGCTGATAACAAGGATTATCCGAAGATAGTGAAAGATGTTTCTTACCGGAAATATTTTGAAATAGATCAGATGAAAGATACCATCAGTATCCATCCTTCCCTATTGAAGGTACCGGTATTTGCCAAGCAAGACCTGGTCAATGATCCTAATATTTTCGATATCAAATTTGATTTGATCTTGTGCCGGAATGTGATTATTTACTTTAACTATAACCTTCAAAATAAAGTTTTTGATTTGTTTTATAAAAATCTATATGATCATGCTTTTTTACTGCTGGGGGCACATGAGAGCATACTTGGTCCGTTTTCAACAAAATTTGAGAAAAAGGGTTCTCATTATGAGAAAAGATAATCAAAAGTATTCGATGAAAAGTGAAATGCTTTTGCATTTTTTCGTTTTTTTGTTGTGGAAAACTTTTTATGTAAAAGTTGTTTGGGTATATTTAGAATGATATATATTTGTCATCATTCTTATTCGCCGTTTAAGCAATAAGTAAGTGATTCAATAAAAGTACAAAAGTTCCTTAATATGAAGAAATTATATTTGTTTTTAGGGTTGGTGCTGGTGTACAGTTTAATGGCACTATCCATGAATCATAAGGTTTCGAAAGAAAAATTGAAAGGAAGATGGAGGGTAGAGGTAGCTGAGGCACCTGAAGGGTATCGTGATTATATTGTTGATATCAAAGATGTAGAAGGTATATACAAAATTGATATTCTTTTTGTGGAAGCCAATAAAAAAGTAGCCGATCAGGCATTAAGTATCAAGGAAAATAAGATACTGTCCACAAAAATAAATGTTAGCGGAGAAGAAGTAGAAGTTTCTTTGTGGTCGGAAAAAGAAAATGTCAAAGGAATTGCCGATACTTCGATGGGAAAATTACCCATCGAGTTTACACGGATACAAGATAACGAATAATTTTCCACATAACTTGAACCTAAAACATATGAAAACAATTAGTTACATTTTTATTGCTGCTGTTTTACTGTCAGCATGTCAAAGTAAACAAAATACACTCACCGAAGCCGAGAAAAAGGATGGGTGGAAGTTGTTGTTTGATGGAGAGACCCTGAACGGATGGAAAGATTATAATGGTAAGACATTGACCCAACCTTGGCATGTAGTGAAGGGATGTATCCAGGCTAAAGGGGAGGGCAGTGATGAAAGCGGTTATATTGTTACCGACAAACAGTATGAAAATTTTGAACTTTCCTGGGATTGGAAATTATCGAAAGGTGGTAACAGCGGTATGTTGTATCATGTAGTAGAACGTCCGCAGTTTGCTGTTCCTTATGTTACCGGCCCTGAATACCAATTGATAGATGAGGAGAATTTCCCTGAACCATTGGAAGAGTGGCAAAAACTGGGTGTGGATTATGCCATGTATTTGCCTGATAAATCCCTGATGAAAGTGAACCCACAAGGACAATGGAACAATTCCAAGATCGTATTTGATAACGGACATGTGGAACATTGGCTGAATGGTGTAAAAATACTGGAGTTTGAGGCATGGTCGGATGACTGGCATGTTCGTAAGAACAGTGGAAAATGGACCAACGCTCCTGAGTACGGATTGGCAAAAAAAGGTGTGATTTGTTTACAGGATCATGGTTATCCGGCTTCATTCCGTAATATAAAAATCAAGGAGCTTCCCAGAAAGACAAAAGAAGTGAATCTCTTCAACGGGGTTGATCTGAAAGGATGGGAAGTATACGGGACAGAACTTTGGTATGTGAAAGACGGATTACTGGTATGTGAAAGCGGTCCGGATAAAAAATATGGATACCTTGCTACACGGGATTATTATAATGATTTTGATCTCACAGTGGAATTTAAACAGGAAGCCGATGGAAACTCAGGCGTTTTCATCCGGTCATTTATTGAAAAAGATGTAAAAGTAAACGGATGGCAGGTGGAAGTAGCTCCCAAAGGCCACGGTACCGGTGGTATTTATGAATCATACGGGCGCAACTGGCTGATTCAGATTCCTAAGGAAAAAGAAGAATTCCTGAAAGTAAAGGATTGGAATACGCTTCGCATCAAGGTGCAGGGTGACCAGGTAACTACCTGGCTGAACGGAAATGAGATGGTTAACCTTAAAGATGAGAAGATTGGCGCCGGACAAGGCCGTATTGCCCTTCAGATACACGATGGCGGAGGTATTAAGGTACTCTGGAGAAATTTGAAATTGAAAGAACTTTAATACATATGTGTTGGATGTACGGAAACTAAACTCCAATACAGATGATTTATTACCTAACAGGTTTTACACCTGTTAGGTTTCTTTTTATAAAAGCGATGGTATGGATTATAGTATAAAGGAAGTAGCTCATGTTGTTAATGGGGAATTAACCGGAGACGATGAAATAATGATCAGGCATGTGCTAACAGACAGCCGTTCATTACTGTATCCTGCAGATACATTATTTTTCGCCATTCCCGGGAAACGAAACGATGGACACCACTATATCATAGATCTATATAGGCAAGGGGTGCAGTGTTTTGTAATCAGCTATTTTCCGGATAATTACCGGGAAGACCTTCCGAATGCCACGTTTATCCGGGTAAAGCATGTATTACACGCTTTACAGCAATTGGCCGCACAACACCGGCGTCGTTTCCTGACACCTGTGATCGGTATCACGGGAAGTAATGGAAAGACAGTGGTTAAAGAATGGATATTCCAGGCCATCCATCAGGAAAAGAACATTGTCCGTAGCCCTAAAAGCTATAATTCACAGGTTGGCGTTCCGTTATCAGTCTGCTTGATGGATGAGAAACATGATCTGGCTATTTTTGAAGCAGGTATTTCCCATCCCGGAGAAATGGATCGTTTGCAGGGAATGATCATGCCTGATATCGGTATTTTTACTCATTTGGGTGAAGCACATCAGGAAAACTTCGCAACAAAACATGAAAAAGCGCTTGAAAAGTTACAGCTTTTCCGGAAATGCCGCACAGTCATCTATAACCGAGATTGT